>DASTKE010000643.1:0-9887 GCA_035716105.1 Ktedonobacteraceae bacterium
TCAATCGCGTAGACTCTACCCGGCATGTGTTGGCTCAGCGCCTCGATCTGCATGCGCCAGATACGTGCGTTGTCGCCCGACCCATGAATAAATACGATGGGATTGTCCATTCCGTTATCCTTTTCTGCTGAAACTCTTGCAATCGCCAGCTATCTGCGATATCCTTGCGTAGTATCACCATGATACAACATACGTGCGGGGGGCTTCGTAATACCTATGGGACGCCTGTCGGATAACAACAAACCGGTGCGGCAAGAGACTGTTGCCAGTGCGGCAGGGGTGGCGGGAAACGCTCGTCAGGGACTGGGCCGCACAGGGGAACGGCTGGCGGGTGAGGCGCTGGTGAAGCGCGGCTATCGCATTCTGGAACAGAACTTCCGTTGCAGCCACGGAGAGATCGACCTCATCGCCGAGGAAGGACACGACCTCGTCTTTGTGGAAGTGAAGACGCGCCGTGGACAGGCGTATGGGCTGCCGGAGGAGGCGGTCACGCCGCGCAAGGCTCGCAAATTGGCGGAGGTTTCCGCCTGCTATCTTGACCAGCACGCCTGCTCTGAACGCTCCTGGAGAATAGATGTGGTCGCGGTGCAACTCAGTCCTGCTGGCAAGCTCCAGGAGATACGTATCTACCAGCACGCGATCATGGAAAACTGATGCTGTCGCATGGCATGTTGGGCATATCCAACATATTGACATAACATAGAAAGAAGCTATCCAGCGAGCGAAGCTGGAAAAGGGAGGCAACAGACGATGTCTGATTTTGTAGAATCTGCGAAGAATTTTGTAAGCTCTGCCGTGAGCCGCACCAGTTGGGAAGCGCAAAAACAGATGCGCGTGCGCGGCAAGCAGGGTGAAGTTGATAAGCTATTGGAGCAACGGCGGCAACTGACGGACGACCTCACGCAGGCGGCGATGAGCCTGTATGTGCAGGGAGCATTGCATGATGCGCAATTGAGCCGCCTGTGCGCCAGCATCCTGGAATTGGATAACGACATCAAGAACCACGAGACCCAGCTACAGGAACTCAAGAGCGAGACCTATCCGGCGGAGCAGTTTGCTCCCGGCCCGACCACAAACTACACGCCGCCTCCCGTCAATCCTTCGCCCGCTGCGCCGCCGCCCTCACCCGCGCCAGCTTCGTCGGCGAGGCCCAACGCGCAGCCCGGCTACAGCCAGCCGGGAGCGGGGGCGGCTCCATCCGGCCCATCAGCCCAATCGACAACATGCCCCAACTGTGGCAATCCCGTGCGCCCCAACGCGCTCTACTGCCGCAGTTGCGGCGCGAAACAGCGCTAAGCGTAAATCCCGTTGACGCCGATTGATCGGCCTGGGGAGCAGGCCGATCAATCGTAGCCCTACGTCCGTTTCATGTCCTCATTTTTTGTCAAACAGCATGATCGCACCCGCGCCAGGAGCGCAGCAACTGGCTTTGGGTGCATCAATTGTGTCTCCACAGTTTGTTACCATCACTCGCCAAAATTAGAGATTGGTCATTCGTTCCAGATGTTCGGGATACCGAGCCCCTTGCACCGTAATCTGTGAGGCGGCACTCTCGATCTCATGCAGGTCGTCGGGCGAGAGAGTGACGGCAACTGCTCCGATGTTCTCGTCCAGTCGCTCCAGTTTGCGGGAGCCCGGGATGGGAACGATCCACGGCTTCTGAGCCAGCAGCCAGGCGAGCGCAATCTGAGCCGGTGTGGCTCCCTTTTGTTCTCCGATCCTGGCAAGTAGATCAATGACCACCCGGTTTGCTTTGCGTGCCTGCGGCGTATAGCGAGGGAGGCGGCTGCGGATATCAACACTGGCGAAGGTCGTGTGTTCGTCGATCTTTCCCGTGAGATAGCCCCTGCCCAGGGGACTGTAGGGAACGAAGCCGATACCCAGTTCCTCGCATGCAGGCAGCACCTCCTCCTCAACGGTTCTCCACCACAACGAGTATTCGCTCTGGACTGCCGTGACTGGCTGGACCGCGTGAGCGCGACGGATGGTTTCTGCTCCCGCTTCAGAAAGGCCGAAGTGCTTCACCTTCCCTTCCTCAATCAGGTCCTTCACCGCTCCCGCCACGTCTTCGATGGGTACGTTCGGATCCACGCGGTGTTGATAGAGCAGATCGATGGTCTCGACCCTGAGCCGCTTGAGTGAACCCTCGGTCATCTGTTTGATGTGCTCAGGCCGACTATCCAGGCCCATGTTCTCTCCAGTGGGCCCAAATTTGTACCCGAATTTGGTGGCGATCACCACTTGCTCGCGGACGGGAGCAAGCGCTTCGCCCACCAGTTCTTCATTGGTGAACGGGCCGTAGACCTGGGCGGTGTCGAAAAAGGTAATGCCGCGTTCGACTGCCGACCGCAGAAGTCGGATCATCTCCTGCTTGTCGGGAAGCGGACTTTCATCATGGCTCATTCTCATGCAACCGAGCCCGAGGGCCGACACTTCCAGGTTCTTGTTTCCCAAGATGCGTTTCTGCATGTGTGTTGTCTCCTGTCTTTGCGTTCCAGATTCGAACGGATCTTCCTGTATGGTCAGGCCAGGTCTTGTTTGGAGCTTTCCTTCTCCACCCAATCGACGGTCTTGCCATTAAGGCATTCGGCAATGGCAATGGGCGTCGAGGGATGTGCTCTGTCTGAAAATCATTATAGACGCGCCAAAGTACCTGGTGGTAGAAGAATTACGCACAATCATTGTTGGATTCTACAACATTTTCCGAGATAGCGGGAATGGTGTGATACACTGTGACTGAGAAAACCTGTGCATCTATCAATGGCAACGAGAGGAGCAATGGCGTATGGCACAGCCGGAGGTTCAGGCTATCGAGACGCTTTCCCCACGGGTGGAGGCGCTGGCGCGACCGGATAGAGCCGAGCGCTATTTGCGACGTACAGCGGCCTGGATCATGCTCGTGTGTTGTCTACAGGGAGAGCTGGGCGCGATATGGGATAGAGAGTGGCATTATTACGTCGGGCGCGACTGGTTCTGGACGCCGCCGCATACGCTGATCTATTCATGCGTGGCCGGAGCCGGGCTGGTAGCCCTGGCTGTGAGCTTGATCGACACGCTACGCTACTACAGGGGCGCGCACAGCGTTGACGATAGCTCGACGGTCAGCGTGTTCAGGCTCTTTCACGCCCCGCTGGGTTTCGTTATCGCGGGCTTTGGAGCGCTGCAAGCGCTGGCTGCCGCACCACTGGACAACTACTGGCACAATTTGTACGGCATCGACATCGCCCTGTGGGCACCCTTCCACATGATGGGTGTCACCGGCGGCATGATCGGCATCCTGGGTATGGTTTACATCTTTGCTTCAGAGGCCGCGATTCAGCGCGAAGCGGGGTATCCCTATCACCGCTTGCTCGGATTGAGCCTGCTGGAATGGGGGACGCTGCTCATCATCGCCGGTCTGATCAATTTCACCTTCATCGGCTTCCTGCAATTCCCCATCGCCGTGTTTGGCCTGCTGCGCATTCCCAGTTACGCGCTGCCTCTCGCTGGCTGTGGGGCGCTCGCGCTGATCGGTGCCGTGCGCTTCACCCGTCTGCCGGGTACTGCAACGCTGATTATTCTCTTGCTCGCGCTGCACACCTTCTCAGAGGAGCTTTTTGTCCCCTGGGCCATTCGCACGGCGGTTGTTACGCAAGGTCTGGCGTATCGTGTGCCATCTATACCGTATTTCAACCTGACCGATGCGTTGTTGCCGCTCATTTTGCTGATTTCCGCGTTGATAGTAGATGGCGTGGCGTTTTGGCGTCTGCACTCTGACCAGAGACTGGACAGTTCTATTCACAGCACCTGGTTACTGGGCGTGCTCATCACCATTCCCCAATTGCTGATTGCGCCGTGCCTGCTACTGGGTACGTGGGATTTGCTGCGTGTTTTTTTGGAGCAGAGCGGCGTCGATATTCCTCCAAACCTGAAGCTGGAGGCCGCACTCATCGCCGTGCCGGTCATCCTCGCGTGTGGAGCGCTGGGAGCGCTAGCGGGGGCAAACTTCGGTGATATCTGGCGCTTGAATAAAAGTTAGGCTGGAAATGAGGGTTTCTATGGGTAGAGTTCGACAGGCCACCCGCGAGGGGATGGCCCTACTATACACGGCGCATCCGCCTGCGAAGCCGTTGTATAGTAGGGCCATCCCCTGGCGGGTGGCCTGCCCGGAGCTTATATTAACATCTAGATGGCTCATATCCAGCCTTTTTGTGCTCGCCTTCACCTTGCTCTCTCTTTGCGCGTTGCCGGGAACGGCTTATGCCAGTGGTAACTCCACCTATCCCGCTCATACTGAAACGTTGATGGCTGGCCCTTACATCATCGATGTCAATCTCTACCAGGATCCGCCGATGACAGATCAGGCCGATGAAGTGACGGTGGTGCCGCATCAGAGCGGCCTGCGGCTCTCCGGCAGCATGTTCATGGTGCCGGGACTGGGTACCGACGCGGTAAAGCTCCACGCGCCATTGTCATCTCTTGGCCGGAGCGCGACGCTGGTTGGCACCATTCGTATGCCCGTGCGTGGAGCATGGAATATCGTGGTTCAGCTTGATGGGCCGCGGGGAGCCGGTCAGGCCAGCTTCCCCATCACGGTTGCTGCGCCAGGGGCGATGCCCATCTGGCTGGGCTGGCTGATTGCCCTGACGCCCCTGCTGGGGATTGCCTGGATGGTCTGGCACCAGCGCCGCTATCGTCTCCGGCTACTGGGGCAGAGAGAGAAAGAGCGGAAGAGTGTGTGAACAGCTTTTCTTGTGGAAACAAGCATGGTATACTGTAGGCATTCCCCGCGTTTGTGGTGAATCGTCTTCTGTAGGGAGATAGCGCAGACGGATAGAACGCAATAAATAGGTGAAAGCGTAGACGTAAAGGTTGGGTATGACCAGGCAGGAAGAGATAACGTGTACCCTTGATGTGATCAGTCATAGCTCGGCGCAGACGCAGCGCCTGGGAATGCGACTGGGCGATCTGATGCGCGGGGGTGAGCTGATTCTTCTTGATGGACAACTGGGAACTGGCAAGACAACGTTCACTCAGGGGCTGGCACAGGGTATGGGCATTGCCGATGTTGTGAGCAGTCCCACGTTCACTATTTTGAAGGAGTACGCGGGTCAGCCTCGCACGTCACAATCGGAACCTACACACGAAGGCGAGATTGGCCCGGCCCTGTTTCATTTTGATCTCTACCGGTTGGATAACCCGGAAGAGATGATCGATCTTGGTTTTGAGGATTACTTTTATGGTTCCGGCGTCTGTGTCGTGGAATGGGCAGATAAGGCCGATGCATTCTGGCCGCTCGAACATCTGAGCATTCGCTTGAAGGTGCTGAGCGAGACGAAGCGCGTCCTGCTCCTCACCGCGACGGGCGCACGCTATTGCGATTTATTACGGCAGTTTCAGAAGAATACCTATGTTACTACTGGCTCTTGATACCTCTACGCGCCAGGCCAGCGTTGCCCTCTGCACGGAAGATCAGCTGTTGGGCGAGTATAGCTGGCATATTGGCAACAATCATAGCGTCGAACTCTTAGACCGCATTCAACGCCTTTCCGGTGAATGCGATACACCCTTGTCTGCACTTGACGCGATAGCTGTGGCGACCGGGCCAGGCTCATTTAATGGCGTGCGTGTGGCCCTGGCGACGGCCAAAGCGCTCGCGTTCGCGTTACAGAAGCCGCTGGTTGGAGTCAGCACGCTGGATAGCATTGCTGCCGGGCAAGGACAATGGCCGGGACTGGTATGTTCTCTGCTGGAGGCCGGACGTTCCGAATTGTACGCCGCCTGTTACCTGTTTGAGGTGCAAGAGGGCGTCAATGGAACGGCAACGTACAGTATGCTGCGCCTGAGTGATTACCTGTTGCTCGCGCCGCAGCAACTGAGCGGCTATCTACAAGAACAACTGCCGACCTGGATGGATGTGGTGGGCGGGCAGCCTCTATCGCCATTTCTGTTCTGTGGCGAGATCAGCACCGCCTCACGCGAGGCGCTGAGAGAACAGATGCAGGAGCAGGCTCTGTTCGCTGGCGGCTTGCAATCGACGCGGCACGCCTCCGTTCTGGCGCAGTTGGCGCGACAGCGTTTGGAGAGTGGCGATATGGATGATCCGCTTTCGCTCGAACCGCTCTACTTGCGCCGGCCTTCGATTACGACCAGTACGCGCAAACAGCCGCTGCTTGGCGGCGGATCGCAGGCTCATACACAGCCACAGCGCCTGGCGGATTCCAGGCCGACAGGCTCAAGTCAGACAGAAAGGGAAGAAGGTGCGTTACGTCATTGACCGGATGACGATGTCAGACGTGCCTCGCGTGATCGAGATTGAACGTCTGGCCTATCCATCGACCTGGCCTCCCAGCGCCTATCGGAAGGAGTTACAGGAAAACCGCTGGGCGCATTATATTGTCTTACGTGATAGAAAGATTCAGGAAGGGCGCCCGGCTGTTGCCGTAGCGGAGCCTGAGAAGCCGCGCCGTATGTTCCCGCTTTCGCTGTTGCCCAATCGCTCCGCTATGACGCTGCCAACGCCAGAGCTTGCCTCCATTATTGGATTCGCGGGGTTATGGTTGATGGTGGACGAGGCGCATATCACCACGATTGCCATGCATCCCGATTTCAGACGGCATGGGCTGGGTGAATTTATGTTGATGCATCTGGTCGAGATTGCCTATTCGATCGGCGCTAAATGGGTCACGCTCGAAGTGCGCGTCTCCAACTACAGCGCGCAAAACCTCTATCGCAAATATGGCTTTCGTGAGGCGGGGCTGCGCCATAAATATTACAGCGATAATCAGGAAGATGCTTTAATTATGTGGACGGATGAGATCAATTCCCCCGGTTATAAGCGGAAGTTTCAGGAATTGAAGGCTGCACTGCTGCAAAAGCTGGAAGAATAATAGTACAGGTGTTACAAGGGTGCAACAGCGCAGCTCTCGTTTCTACAGCATACTTTGCAATGCTCTTCATGGATAATTTTAGGAACCGAATTATGCTCGTACTTGGTATTGAAAGCTCATGTGATGAGACGGGCGCGGCCATCGTCAAGGATGGTCGCTACCTGCTCTCGAATATAGTCGCGTCACAGGCGGAGATTCACGACCGCTATGGTGGCGTTGTGCCTGAAGTGGCCTCACGCCAGCAGCTCTCCTCGATCATTCCCGTAGTAGAAACCGCGCTGGACAAGGCCGGTTGCCAGTGGGAAGATATCGATGCTATCGCCGCCACCTATGGGCCGGGACTGGCAGGCTCGCTGCTGGTTGGTTTGACGGTGGGCAAAACACTGGCCCTGGCTCGTAACCTGCCCTTTCTCGGCGTCAATCATCTTGAGGCGCATATCTACGCGAACTGGCTGCGCAAGGGAGAGCAAGCCGATGCTGGACAGGTTGAGGCGCTGGATGCCAGTTGGGATTATCAGGAGGGCGATCCGACCTTTCCCTTGATTTGCCTCGTCATCTCCGGCGCGCACAGCGAACTGGTGCTGGTGCATGGACACGGCCAGTACGAACTGCTGGGGCGAACTCGCGACGATGCGGCGGGCGAGGCTTTTGACAAGGTCTCGCGTATTCTGGGCCTCGGCTATCCCGGTGGACCGGCCATTCAGCAGGCGGCATTGCAGGCCGAGGACGAATTGCTGCAACAGAAGAAACCGCTGGCGCTGGCTCGCAACGCCTACCGTTTACCCCGTGCATGGCTGCGCGGCACCTATGATTTCAGCTTTAGCGGCCTGAAAACCGCCATGCTCCACCTCGCCGAAGGGGTGAGCGCAGTTGCCGAGCAGCAGGCCAGTGGAAACACGGAGGGTGCCGCTAGCGGTGAGCAGAGCGGAAAGCAGGTCAGCCAGTACACCCGCATGGGAGTGCAGGCGGCGCAGAAAGGTTTGTCCACTGTGCCTCTTCTGGCATCCAGTTTCCAGGAGGCCATTGTTGATGTATTGGCTGTCAAGACGCGCCTGGCGGCGCAGGAATTTCATGTGAAGCAGGTGGTGCTGGCTGGAGGCGTGGCGGCAAACAGGAGCCTGCGCGCCAGGCTTGAGCAGGAACTGCGTCCCCTGCGCATTCGCCTTAGCTATCCACCCATCGAGTTTTGCACCGACAATGCCGCGATGATTGGCAGTGCGGCCTTCTTCCATCTCTGCCAGGGCGAGCAACACAATCTCTCGCTGGACGTTCAACCTGGTTTGAGCCTACCATTTAAAAAGTAAGTGAGGGTCCATATGGCGAAACAGAAAGTATATGCCCTGGGTATCGACCTGGGAGGAACCAAGACCCTGGCCGCGGTGGTCGATGTGATGAGCGGCGAGGTGATTGGCTCGGCGCGCAAACGCACCCGCGCCGAAAAAGGGCAGGACTTTGTTGCCCAACGCACCATCGATCTGTCCACGGCAGCCATCGCTGACGCGAAGCTGACCCCCGCTGATATCGTGGCTATTGGCGTTGGCGCGGCGGGACAGATCGACCGCAAAGCAGGCGTCATTCTGGATGCGCCCAATCTGGGCGTCAGAGATATGCCGCTCAGGGATATCCTCAACAAGCATTTCGGCAAGCCAGTGGCTGTCGGCAACGATGTTGAGGTCGCGGCCCTCGGTGAATATCTCTATGGAGCAGGGCAGGGTTACAATAACTTCGTCTGTATGTTTGTTGGCACCGGCATCGGCTCCGGCATCGTGCAAAATGGGCGGCTGTATACCGGTTTGTCCGGCACAGCAGGCGAGGTTGGTCATATGACCATTCACGCCGGTGGCCGTATCTGCGGCTGTGGCAACTTCGGCTGTCTGGAAGCCTACGCCTCGCGTACCGCCATCACCAAAGCCATCATGGCTGCCATTCATCACGGGCGTTCGTCGGTGCTGGCGGACGAGGCGGAGCGCCAGTTGAAAGAGGGCGAGACCATCATCCGCTCTGGTATGCTGGCAAACGCGATCCAGCAGAAGGATGATGTGGTGATCGAGAAGGTTGCCGAGGCTGCCGACTCTTTGGGCTATGGGCTGGCTGCCGTGATGAACTTCTATAATCCCGACGCTATTGTGCTGGGCGGCGGCGTCATCGAAGCCATTCCCATGCTCTACGAGCGGGCCGTCTACCGGGCGCGTACGGTTGCCCTGTCGGTTCCCGCGAAAAAGACGCCCATCATTCGCGTAAAACTGGGCGATTACTCAGGTGTTGTCGGCGCCGCTTGCCTGGGGGCAGAGCTGGCCGGGCAACGCTTTGGACAATAGCGTAGCGAGAGATCGGGTCGAACGAACAAGTCGAAAAGAGAGGTGGGACTGGTTATGGACGCGGAAACCCCCCACATTGATGTGCGCGCCGTGCAGATCGGCGATGCCCCGGCCCTCCATGAACTCGATTACAGCGTCGAGACCGACCGCGTATATACGCTGCGTGTGCGCGACCAACTCTTGCAAAGCGATGTGTACACGCAGCCCTCAACCCTGCCCGCGCTGGCCTTCGAGTTAGCGATGGCCCATGTTGATGTTCCCATCTACCGCAATTTCCGTGAGTACGAGAGCACGCTGGAAGATGTGGAGCGCAAACTTAGCTCCGTCGAAGGCGGCTATGTTGCCCTGACCGACGACAGGATATCCGGCGTGATCTTACTCAATGTGGAGGAAGCTCGCGCCGTCGCTCGCATCGAGGATATGATCGTTGGACGCCAGTACCGCCGCTACGGCATCGGCTCGCTCCTGCTCAACTGTGCCTCCGATTGGGCGCGCAAACGCGGCTGTTGGGCCATTGTACTGGAGACGCAGAGTTTCAACTACCCCGCCATTCAGTTCTACCTGCGCAACGGCCTGCAGGTCTGGAGCATCAACCAGCATTTCTACCCACCCGGCCCGCTCGAACACGAAGTCGCCATTCTCATGGGCAAAAAACTGAGGTCTACACCATAGTATAGGGATACAACGCTGAAACGTGCCA
>DASTKE010000644.1:0-9974 GCA_035716105.1 Ktedonobacteraceae bacterium
CGCGCAATCGGTCGCGGTCGGCAAGGAACTTGGTTTCGATCGCGAGAAGCTCAATGTGAACGGCGGTGCAATTGCGCTTGGACATCCGATTGGAGCCAGTGGCGCACGCATCCTGGTCACATTGCTCTACGAGATGCAGCGACGGCAGGCTCACTACGGCCTGGCGACCCTCTGCATCGGTGGCGGTCAGGGCGTGGCGATGATCGTGGAACGCTGATTGCTCTGACGGCATTGAGTGAAGCTGGGCGCAGGCCACCCGCAAGGGGTGGCCCTACTATACACGCAGACCGAACGCGGCTCTATGAGCCACGCCGGATATAGTAGGGCCACCCCTTGCGGGTGGCCTGGGGAGGTTTTTGGGAAACAGATGGTAGGGGCGGTGGCGGTGGTGCAGCGGGGTGGCGAGGCGAGCCGCATTCGGGGAATGATGAAGCAACGAGGGCGGCTGGCGGGTGGCCTGGGGAGTGGGATCGGCAGGCCAGTCTCTGAAGGTCCAGAACAACTCATGATCCCACCAGACCAGGGTGGTAAATCCCAGAAGGCAAGCATCTCTCATAATCTGATATACTAAAGTTGCGTCGCTTTATGCTTATTGGAGCAACGCAGCGATGGCCTTTCAAGAAGAAAGAGAAAGTCGCCATGAACGTTTCACTCTTTATCACCTGCTTCAACGACACACTCTTCCCGCAAGCCGGGCGCGCAACGGTAGAGTTGCTTGAGCGCCTCGGGCAGACCGTCGATTTTCCAGAGGAACAGACGTGCTGTGGGCAAATGCACTACAATACCGGCTACCAGCGCGAGGCATTGCCGCTGATCCGGCGCTTCGTGCAGATATTTCGCGGGGCTGAGATCGTGGTCGCGCCCTCGGCTTCGTGCGTCGGCATGGTACGCGATGCCTACCCGCGTGCGGCGGCGGAGGCTGGCGACGAGAAGCTGGCGGCGGAGGTAGCGGCGCTGGTACCGCGTGTCTACGAACTGACCGAGTTCCTCGTCCAGCGGCTGGGATTGGAAGACGTGGGAGCCTATTTCCCCCACCGGGTCACGTATCACCCAACCTGTCATTCATTGCGTGTCCTGCACGTGGGCGACGCACCCCTGCGTTTGCTGCGAGCCGTGCGTGGCATTGACCTCGTGGAACTGCCCGCCGCCGAGGAATGCTGTGGCTTCGGCGGCACGTTCGCACTCAAGAACGCAGATACGTCGATGGCGATGCTCAGCGATAAGCTGCGCAACATCCTGGATACACGCGCTGAAGTCTGCGCCGCGTCAGACAACTCCTGCCTGATGCATATCGGCGGCGCGCTCCACCGCCAGCGAGCGGGAGTGCGCACGCTTCACATCGCCGAAATCCTGGCATCGACCGAAGGAAGGAGCTTCGTATGAGTGTCATCATACCCCCTCCACAGAGAAGAAAGCCGCTTCCCACGTTCCAGGCGTCGGCGAAAGAGGCGCTGGCCGACACCCAGCTGCGCCGCAATCTGTACAAAGCGACCCACACCATTCGCGCCAAACGCGCCCAGGTCGTCGGCGAGATGCCCGATTGGCAGGAACTGCGCGAAGCGGGGCGGGCGCTCAAAGAGCGTGTTTTGCGCCATCTCGATACCTACCTGCTGCAACTGGAGGAAGCCGTGCAGCGAGCGGGTGGGCAGGTTCACTGGGCACGCGATGCGCAGGAAGCCAACGCGATTGTGACGCAGATTGTAACTGAGCACGAGGCCCGCGAGGTCATCAAGGTCAAATCGCTCACCACGGACGAGATTCATCTCAATCAAGCGCTGGCCACCCACGGCATCAGTGCTGTCGAGACCGATCTGGCCGAGCTGATTATCCAGTTGGCGGGTGAAAGCTCTTCGCACATCCTCGTCCCCGCCATTCATAAGAATCGCTCCGAGATTCGCGAACTGTTCTTACGTACGCTAGAGGTGGACAACCTGACGGATAATCCGCGAGAACTCGCCAACGCGGCGCGTTTGCACCTGCGGCGCAAGTTTCTCTCCACCCCGGTTGCCATCAGTGGCGCGAATTTCGCGGTGGCTGAGACGGGTACCGTGTGTGTAGTCGAGTCAGAGGGCAATGGGCGTATGTGCGTCACGCTGCCGCGTGTGCTGATCTCGGTAATGGGCATCGAGAAGGTGATTCCGGCATGGCAAGACCTGGAAGTGTTCCTACAACTGCTGCCGCGCTCCTCCACCGGCGAGCGCATGAACCCCTACACGTCGCTCTGGACAGGTGTTCGCGAGGGCGATGGGCCGCAGGAGTTCCATCTTGTGCTACTCGACAACGGGCGCACGCGAGTGCTCGCCGACACCGTTGGTCGCCAGACTCTTAATTGTATTCGCTGCAGCGCTTGCCTGAATATCTGTCCCGTCTATGAGCGCGTCGGGGGACACGCCTACAACTCGGTCTATCCTGGGCCTATTGGAGCCATCCTGACTCCACAACTACTTGGCGTCGAGAATGCCAGTAGCTTGCCATACGCCTCCTCGCTATGTGGGGCCTGCTACGAGGTCTGCCCCGTCAAGATTAACATTCCAGAGGTACTGCTCTACCTGCGCGGGCGCGTCGTAGACTACAAACAGCATCACAATGCGCTGCTCAACCGTGTTAATCCTGAGAGTGTGGCGATGAAGCTGATGGCTCGTACGTTTGCCAGTCGCCAGTTGTACGAGCAGGCCCAGAAGATGGCCCAGCTTGGGCAGTTGCCGTTTCGACACGGCGGCGTGATCGATACGCTGCCGGGGCCGCTGGGCAGATGGACGGCCATGCGCGATCTTTCGCCTGTACCCAGGCAAAGCTTTCGCGACTGGTGGCGCGCTCGCCAGACTACTCGTGAAGGGATGAACGAAGCCACGCACCAACCTTCAGCAGAGACAGGCAAGGAGGGACAATTATGAGCGCCGCTAGCACAGCCCGCGAGGAGATGCTGCGCCGCATCCGTGCGGCCCTCTCCGATGTTCCCACCGGGGAGCAGCCAGAGGAGGTCGTCGTTGCACGCGACTACCGGCACAGTGAAGCAGTCAATCACGAAGAGGTCGTAGAGCGCTTCGCCGAGCGAGTCGCCGAATATAAGGTCGATGTGCAGCGCGTCGAGGAAGCGGCATTAGCGCAGGCCGTCGCCGCGACCTGTGCCTCGCACAGCGTGAGACGCCTGGTCATCCCCGTGGATATTCCAGAGTTCTGGTTGCTGCCTGATGTCGAGCCGTTGCGAGATGAGAACACGCTGACCTACGAACAGCTTGATACCAGCGATGGCGTGCTCACGGGCTGCGCGCTCGGCATCGCCCAGACAGGCACCATCATACTCGATGGGGGTAGACATCAGGGGCGTCGTGTGATTACCCTGCTCCCTGACTACCACCTCTGTGTCGTTTATGAAGATCAAATCGTGAATCTCGTTCCAGAAGCTATAGCACGCCTGGATGATGCAGTCCATCACTATAGGAGACCGGTCACGTTTATTTCCGGCCCATCCGCTACCTCGGATATCGAGTTGAATCGAGTCGAAGGGGTGCATGGGCCGCGCACCCTGAACGTGTTGGTAGTGCGCCGTGCCTCCCGCTCGCATCCATGAGATGACGGTCACGCCCACCGCCGATCAATCGGCTGCCTGCGCTATGATGGTGGTTCGGGCGAGGGCGATTGAAAGCGTTTCAGAAATCGCTCGCGTATCGAGCGCATACGCTCTCTGAGCGCATGTCCTTCTTCAGCCTGCGCACTCAGTGGGTGCCGCATAAAAAACTGGTACATGGCAAGGCTCGCATCCGGCCCCTGCGGATCAACATAGTTGCTGCCGGAACGTCCGCCCGACCAGCCATGTCCCATACCATCCACTTTCCAATATTCCTGTACTTCGCGCCCGCTGGTATCAGCCCACCGGTACACTTTGTATGCACGTCCATGCTCCACACGGCCAGTTTCTACGTGTGCCGGCTCATTGAACGCGGCAACATATGTCCCCTGAGACGCCAGGCGATTTGTGTACAACCATTGCTGTACCGCTTTATCGCCATTCACCGGATTCACCAGGTGGTCACTGGTGCCATGAAACGCGATTACAGGCACAACACGTGCGGCAAGCCCCATAGCCGCGAAAGCCGCCTGTCCCTGCACCAGCGGGTCCGGGCCACCCTTACGCATAGCCCCCAACCCATCGATCATGTTGGTGGCCGCACGGTACTCCAACCCCGAATGTATGCCAATCGCGGCGAACAGGTCAGGATAGGTTGCCCCCAGAATAGTAGCCATCGCTGCCCCTGCCGATAACCCGGCAACATAGATGCGCCTGGCATCAATTGTCCATCTCGTCTCGCTCTGTTCTATCTCCCGCACAATGCCAGCAATCAGTGCCGGTTCTCCATACAGACGCGCCTGGTTCGAGGGCTTAAACCAGTTCCAGCACTGGGAGCGGTTATTGCTGCTCGTCTGTTGTGGATAGGCAACAATGAACTGCTGCTGCCCGGCGAGTTCATTCATGCGCGTGCTGGTCGCGAAAGCATCAGCGGTCTGCGTGCATCCATGCAGCATTACAATGAGGGGAACTGACATGCCAACTTGATAACTTACGGGGGTATAAACAAAATACGGGAGACTACCAGAGGAACCAGAATGCATATATTTTTGCCACATAGGACGACAGGGGCCTCCTTCAGGCTGAACATTGTTCTCTCTGATTATAACGAATGCCAGCCTGAAAAGGCCAGTTCTACGGATGTGCCATGAGCGCGGACTTCCCCTCAACTGGTACCCTGCCGCTCTGGGCGGCGGCAACGAGCGCGGCGTGATCGCGTTCGGTCTGGTTTGCGTAGGTCTCGGCGAAAGCGGCAATCGCACGGTCAAAGGCATCGCCACTGCCCAGGTAGCCGCTGATGGGCGCGGGATCGCCGGAACGGGCATGAGCGCGAGCAAGCGCCCAGCCACAAAAGCGACAATACTGGATAAAGCCATCAGGAATCAGGGTCTCGATATTCACCGTCAGCTTCATATCGCGCAGTTGGCGTATATAGTAGTCTGTTGCACCCAGTCGCGCCCAGCCGAGGAAGAGATCGCTGGCCGCCTGCATGAGACGCTGCCCGCAAACCACGCGCTGGGCGGAATTCGGATAGACGCTGGGGCCGAGGTGGCGTTCGAGCACCGAGGCTTGCGCCTCTTTGATCTGCAAGAGCAGTGGATCGTCGCTGTCGTTCCCCAGCAATAAGACCACATAACATCGAGTGCCGACACTGCCCACACCAACAACTTTCTGCGCGACATCGACGCAGTGATATTTGCCGATGAGCACTTGCCGGTCTTCCTGCACCGTTGGCCGATAGTCTTCCACCAGACCCTGCAACTGCTGGCTCAGCTCTTTGTCAGCCAGGTGCGCGATCAGGGGCGGGTCGTCCTTGAACTGCGGTCGGCCATCGACGAGTGTCGTAAGTTTGGGAAAGACCTGAAGTCTTGAGCGCTGCAGGGACTTCTTGCGCTGTTTGTTGATGTACCAGCGAAACGTGGGGTGTACGTATTGGAGGGAGTTGGCGTAGTCAATGCGGGAGTACCAGACATCAATATAATGCATGTTGCTGTACTGCCATATGTGTTCGCGATATGATTGCACGCAGTTCAGGACCGCCTGCCGGTTGATAGCTGCGGAGAAACCATTGACGCGCCCGCCTAACACGATGCTGGCCGCGAGCCGCTTGATATCCCATTCCCAGGGACCTGGCAGCGTCTCGTCAAAATCATTCACATCGAAGACCTGATTGCGTTCGGGTGTCGCGTAGATGCCAAAGTTGTTGAGATGCGCGTCGCCACAGAGCTGCACCTGGAGGCCGGTGACAGGAGTCGCGGCCAGGTCCTGCGCCATGACGATAGCCGAGCCGCGCAAAAAGGTAAAAGGCGAGGCGATCATGCGTTGATAGCGCAGCGGCACAAGATGAGCCAATCGGGAGCGATTCTGCTCCTCCAGCAGACTCAACGGGTCGGGGCGATCAGCAGCCGGTGTCCACACGGCATGGCTGGAACGAGGCACCTTCGCACGCAGCGCCTTGCCAGCGGCGCGACGCTCCGCCAGCGTGCGTTCATGTTGCTCCACCTGTAACGTGTCGTGAAATTCCTGCACGATCAACCTCCCCTTCCTCTGAAGCCGGTGATCTCCCCGTAGGTTATGCCGAACGCGCTAAGACGTGAGTCGCCACGGGAATATGGGCCTGGCACCATTCTCTGACCAGCGCGGCTTTGCGATGTCCGATGGCTGAAAAGTGGGTCTCGCTTTCGTCAGCGAAGTAGAGCGCCTCCTCAATGTTGCCGCGCAGCGCCGCGACCCGCGCCAACCCAAACTCGGCACTTGCCAGCAGTTCGGGTTCGCCCTTTGTATCTCTCTCATACTCAAGAATTTCGCGGAAGGCGGCTGCTGCTGCTTCGACCTGCTGGTATTTGAGGTGCATTTCTCCCCAGTCCCTGAGCGCTCCGTAAATGTACCAGGGAGAACCGATCGTGCGAGCAAGGACGAGGCTTTCGCGGAAGTAGCCATTGGCCTGCTCGTAATCTCCCTGCTGTCCCAGGGCGCTGCCCAGATTGGCGAGCAAGAGCGTCAGACGGTTGCGATTCTCAAGCTGACGAGCCAGTTCTATCCCTTCGCGCAGGTACTCCTCCGCCTCCGCGCAGTGACCCTGTTCCACAAAGGCCGCGCCCAGGTTTGAGAGCAGCAAACAACGGTCCGCGCAGTGTCCTATCTGC
Source organism: Ktedonobacteraceae bacterium (assembly GCA_035716105.1). GTDB lineage: Bacteria > Chloroflexota > Ktedonobacteria > Ktedonobacterales > Ktedonobacteraceae > CADDYT01. The sequence goes on from DASTKE010000644.1 coordinate 6,715, forward strand.
CGCACCAGCACCAGACCCTCCTGGAAATAGGTGATGGCCTGACTGATTTCGCCGCGCTGGTAGGCTATCACGCCCATATCGTTCATCACAGCGCCCAAATGTTCGCGATGTCCCAGAGAACGGGCCAGCACGAGACCTTCCTGGTAGTAGCGCTGGGCCTGCTGGTAATGGCCCTGTAACACACCGACCGCGCCGAGGTAGATGAGCAGGAGATTCAAGAGTTCGTCCAGTTTGTGCTCCTGTGCCAGCTTCAGGCCCTCCTGGTACAGTGTCTCGGCCTGCCGGTAGTCTCCCTGATAGTGGAACACGCGCCCTAGATGCGTGAGCAGCGTGCAGATACGCGCATGATCCGCAAGCTCACGCGCCAGGCTCAGCCCCTCTTCAAACCGTTCCTTCGCCTGTGCATAGTCACCATGCTGGTAGGCCACCAGCCCAAGCGTTGTGAGCAAGGCGCTTTCGGCATCCCGTTGCTGTCCTGTCTGACCCGTCTGGCGCGCCAGGGACAATCCCTCCTGACTATAGCCCTCCGCCAGGGCATATTCTCCGCGCAATTCGGCAAACTCCGCCAGGTAGCGCAGGGTTTGCATCCGCGCCACCACGTTTTTTGCTGTGCCTGTATCCTGCAAAATCTGCGAGAGCAAGCGCTGGGCCAGCGCGTAACGTCCTCGCACGCGCATAAAGGCCACGAACCCCATCACGCCTTGAAATAATTCCTGGAACAGATCACGTGTCGCGGCAAGATCGAAAGCGGCCAGGATAGTACTCTCCTCGCGCTCCAACGCCTCGTAATCCTGTGCGTACTCCCCGATATAATTGACCATATACTGCACCAGGCGATATTGAGCTTCCGTATCTCTGGCTGCTGAGTTGGCATAATCGACAATGGTCTGATGCAGCGTGTAGCGACCTGAATCTATGCTTTCCAGCAGCCCGGCGTCCCAGAGCACATCGAGCGTTTCCGGCGTTGCCGCGCTCACCGCCAGGGCGGCTTCCTCCGAGAAACTACCGGGCTTCGGCGGAAAGACGGCCAGGGCGCTGAGCGCTTGCTGTTCTTGCACGCCGAGGCGCTGGACGCTCACAGCGATAGCCGCGTGCAGCGAGAGGGGAATGTCTCCCGGCAGACTGGGGGAGCGCTGCGCGGGGGCCACCGGTGCGCTCAGGCGCAGGCGTTGTTCGGCATCACGGAGTTGTGCCAGCGCCACTTGCAAGCGGCGTTTCTGCCCGGTAAAGGTCAGGGCTGCCAGATAATTGCCCATCAGCGTTAAAGCCAGCGGCGAACCACCGACCGCCCGTACAAGAGCCAGCGCGTTCTCACCATCCTGCTGTACCAACTGTGGAACAATATGGGCCAGCAGCGCAAGGCCATCGGCATCCCGCAATTCGGGAACAACCTGCGTCCCTTCTCTGGCGAAGGCAAAAGCCACGTGCGGCAGGCGAGTCGTCAGCACGTGCATACACTGCGCTCCTCCCACCTGGAAGGCCAGCGCCTCCTCTACGCTCCAGGCATCATCGATGACCAGCAGGAAACGGCGCGAGCCAATCTCCTCGTGGAGGGCTTTGCCCCACGACTCGCGGCTATTGACGTTTCCCACTTCCGCTGGCGTCACACCCAGCAGCTTGCCCCAGCGGACGAGTTGACCGAGCACATCGGGTTCCTGACCCAGCCCGGCCCACAGAATGCCATCGTGAAAACGCTCGCGCAGCGCCTGGTCGACAGCCAGCGCCACGGCCATCGATGTTTTGCCCATGCCCGGCAGCCCCTGTAAGGCAATCACGTTGTGATGACTACCCTCCCACAACTGCTGCTTCACATGTGCCAGCAAGGACTCGCGCCCGATCAAGCCTCCGGCCATACCCAGCGATACAGGAATAGCAGGATCAAAAATCGGTATTGCCTCTGATGAAATAACAGGTTGAGGGTTCTGACGTTGCTCCGCTTCCCCGCCTGCATCATCCTCGTCCTCCAACAACCCTAACTCCCTGGCATTCTTGCCAAAGAGCGCACACAACTGCTCTCGATAATATGGATATGGCAGCGTCTGCCCCTGCTCCCAACGGATGACCGTCCTCACATTCGTCCCCACCGCCTCCGCAACCTTCGCCTGCGACCAGCCGCGCAGCACTCGCTCAGCCTTTAACCGGTTTGGCTTCATCTCATATGTCCCTTCAATGGAAAGACCTGTTCATCTTCTTATTCAAAGTATGCAGCAGAGAGATTCTAAATAAAAGAGCATCTAGTTGTCATTTACCAGTCTCGCCTGTAACCCACCCACGTATTTATCAGCAACATGACATTTTTCTCCCACACAACAGCGATAACACAAGCATACCATATTTGTACATGAGATACTATGATTACGCTCACAATTCAGCTCCTGTACCTTCGCGCCTGCGGCGCTCACAGGATATATGGAGGCTCGAACTCTATAGCACTCTCGCTATCGCGTGTGATATGCTTCTTAAAGAAAAGTTCGGAGGGATGGTGCCTTGTGTTCGCGTATTGACACCAACTTAGGAAGCCAGGGATATCCGTAGGGGCGGGAGAGGAGCGGATGTGGGGGGAGGGCCTTTATGGCCGCCCGCCGTACCCAAAGTAGGAACGCGGGCGGCCATAAAGGCCCCCTCCTCTCCACCCAACCTCTCCCGCCCCTACGGATATCCCTGGCTTCTTCCTTCATCTTACAGAGAGACATCCAGAGAAACAAAGATTTTCGCAGCCTATCCCGTCCAGGATAGTGGAAAGAGTAAAGTATGTTGAAAGCGCGACCATTCCGTTTTGGGGTCATAGCAGAGAGCAGACCATCGCGAGGGCAATGGGTCAGCCTGTTTCGCCGGGTTGAAGAGCTTGGCTACGCGACCTTTCTCCTCGCCGATCATTTCGTCAATGAATTTCTTCCTACAGCCGTGCTGATGGCAGCCGCTGATGCCACCAGCACCCTGCGCGTCGGCAGCTTTGTCTTCGACAACGACTTTCGCCACCCGGCCCTGCTTGCCAAAGAGGTTGCGGCACTCGATCTGCTCTCAGATGGACGCTTTGAATTCGGCATTGGAGCAGGATGGCATCGCCCCGAATACGACCAGATTGGCATGCCTTTCGAGCGTGCCGGCCTGCGCATCAGCAGGTTGGAAGAGGCGCTGCGCATCGCCAAAGAGTTCTTCACGCAAGAAACGGTGACGTTCGCGGGCGAGCATTATCATATAACCAATCTGCAAGCATTTCCCAAACCGGTGCAGCGTCCCTATCCTCCCATTTTCATCGG
>DASTKE010000645.1:0-2642 GCA_035716105.1 Ktedonobacteraceae bacterium
AGAGGACCGGCCAGACGTGGCGATGCAGCTTGACATGCGCGGCTGGCGCGTCGAAGCGGCCTTAGAGGAACTGGAAACCTACCTGAACGATGCCGCGCTCTCCGGCATGTCTTCCGTGCGCATCGTTCACGGCAAGGGAACGGGCGCGTTGCGTGCCGCCGTGCGCGAGCAACTTGCTCACCATCCCCTGGTGAAATCCTTCGCCTCCGCTGCCCCACGCGAAGGCGGCGACGGTGTAACCATCGTGAAACTGAGTGCTTGAATGAAAGAGGCACAACGAAAAGCCGGTTAGCGCACGCGCTGAAGGATAACAGAAGGCCACCCGCAAGGGGATGGCCCCAGAGGCGTGAACTCAAGCCCGGACAGGCCACCCGCAAGGGGTGGCCCTACTATATGCGATGCTTGGCTTGCGAAGCCGTTGTATAGTAGGGCCATCCCTCGCGGGTGGCCTGCCCGGGCTTGAGTTCACGCCTCTGGGGCCATCCCCTTGCCGGTGGCCTGCCGGTTTTCCATTTATTTAATGGTGTGGCGTAGATGCATGAGAATCGAGCGGCGATAGAGATGGCTGCTCAAGCGCACGCAGGAGTTCTTCGCGCACAATGGTCACATCGGCAGGGGCGCTAATGCCGATTTTGACGCGCTCCCCTTCGACAGCCAGTACAGAGATATGAATGGACCCGGCAAGAATGATACTCTCACCGACTTTGCGTCGCAATACAAGCATAATGGCTCCCTTCCCTTGTACCAGTGTATGCAGATTCGTGAGTAAGACGTAATGATAGTGCGGAACGGGTAAATATCTCCCAGCTCAGTTCAGTTTTTGGGAGCCTCATCCCTCGTATCCTCGTCCGAGAACAGAAGTTTCTCAGCCAGCAGGCGGCTATCGACCTGATAGGTGCCTGCCTTGACCTGCGCTCGCAGCGACTCGACGCGGGCCGCACGCTCCGATTGTTCCGCCGAGTTCCGTTTTGCCGCCTGCACGCCAGACCTGACGGCGGATGGTTCCTCCTGGCTGGTAATCCGCTTTTCCCAGGCAGTGACTGCCTTTTCAGACTGCTGTACCTGACGTGTTCCCTTTGTCCTCCGTGTGGTAACAGCCAGAGAGAGATCAGTTCTCGCTTTCATCTTCATTCCTTGTTACGATTTTGTGAGATGGTCAGTTGACCATCTCCATTCCCTACCATCATCCTCTCGTTCTGTATAATCGGCAACGAACGGCAAGCCAACAGGGGGGAAATCGGCCATCAATGATGTAGACCCAATGTACGCTTCGCCTTTCTACCGTTCCTCGCGCCCTGTTGCGGGATGGTGAAGGCGGAACGCAGGCGCATGATAGCCTGCATATGCAACTGGCAGACGCGAGACTCGGAGACGCCCATCACCTTGCTAATCTCCTTCATCGTCAATTCCTCGTTGTAATACATTGCCAGCAGCAAGCGTTCGCGCTCAGGCAGTCGTTCGAGGGCAGCAGTCAAGGTCGAGAGCATCTCTTGCCGCTCCAACTGCGCCGCGGGACCCGGCGTTGTGTGATCCTCAAGCATCTCGCCCAGCGACGGAAATTCGTCCTCCTGCATCAGTGTAATCAACGGCGTATCCAGCGACAAAACGGTGATGCCCACCTCAAAGAGCATCTGCCGGTAGCGCTCAAGCGGAACGTCCAGTTCCCTGGCCACCTCGGCATCGTTGGGAGGACGGCTCAATTGCTGTTCCAGCGTCGCCATCGCGGCCTCGATCTGCCGCACACGGCTCACAGCCGAACGCGGCATCCAGTTCAGCGTCCGCAGTTGGTCAATGACCGCGCCGCGAATACGCTGCTGCGCAAACGCTTCGAAGCGCACGCCGCGCTCAGGATCAAATCGATCTATCGCATTAATCAACCCGATCAAGCCGTAACTCACCAGGTCTTCGGCTTCCAGCAAGCTGGTCGCGGGTATGCCAAGCCTGCCAACGACCAATCGTACTAAAGGAGCATATTGCATGATCAGTTCATCGCGGAGTTCCAGCCGTCGGGTTGCCACAAATTCCATCCATATATTGTCTGTAACTACCTGTGTTTCCATAGAAGCTACCTCTCATATTCGCGTGTAATGCCCGGCCACCATACGCTGATGGACAAGCGGGCAGAATATCTTTCATAAGTTCAGTGTAGAGAAAGAAAGCGACCGGCGATATTGACTGAAGTCGCTCATCCAGGGGACAGAAGTCCCTTCTTCGCACTCAGCACAGCAGAAGATGATTCTTGCGTGACCAGCAATCTCCATTTCGGGTGAGCCAGGCCGATGATAAGAAGTAAGAATGAACCAGAAGAGGAGGGAACGACCGTGAAACGATCAGAACCGCCAATGGGTGGCTTTTCGGAGTCCAATGAGCGCCGCGTTCAGCCCCAGCAGGCAGAGGTGCAGGCGGAGCGCAGCGAAATCGACGAGGAACAAATGCTGCTGGATTACCTGATCGAACTTGGCTTCGTGCTGGAAGAAGCGCAAAAGCTCGTCGATATGCGCGAGCATCTCTGCGACAATGCCGAAATGCGCCAGCGCATGGCCGAGGACTACCGTATGCACTTCGCTCGCTGGCTCTACCAACAGGGAGAAATCCAGGAAGAAACGCTCTAGTATCTCCGTCCCTGCCGTAGGGGCGACGCC
>DASTKE010000646.1:0-2414 GCA_035716105.1 Ktedonobacteraceae bacterium
TGCGCCAGCAGGCCGCAATGGAACTGCGCCGCTTCGAGTTCATTCGCTGGCTCGTAGATACGGGCAAAATCACCGACCATATCGCATAGGTATAGACCGGAAATATCCTGCGGTGGGGAATTTCGTTGCATAGCGATCAGCAGTTTTCCCCACTCCTACAATACAGTGCCAGACACATGTCGAGGCAGTCCATGATTGCCGGAGACGTGGGGCTGGCATTGTGTATTTCAGGAACAGAAAAAAGCGATCAAGATGGTTCGCTCTGCTCTTTGCGCACCACCAGCCCATCCAATTCATTCCAGAGCAGTGTAGGTGACGCTTCGTCATCCCCTTCCAACTCAGATGTTCCAGGGGTCGGTTTTGGAGGAGTGGGGGTGCCGAGTACTGGAGATACCGGGGAAACAGAGGGGGGTGTTCCCGGCAGTAAAGGGAGTTTTGCGATAGAGGAGAGAATGCTGTCAATGACAGCAGACGGCGGCTCAACCTGTTCCAGGTTCCGAAATATTTTATCCACATCATCTTCAGGCAACGAGTCAAATGTATCATCATCTGAACAGAAGATACGCCGTGGGTACTGCATATTGACTCCCTTCTCTCAGTCGTCTTATCTCTGCTGTTAGTACGAATCGAGTAGAAGGGAAGTTTCAGAAATGGGAAGTATGTAGCCAGGCAGTTTGATCTGAAACTGCCTGGCTACATACTTCCCATTTTCAGCGTTTTAGCAAGAAGCAACGATATTTGACTGCGCCAGCAGAGCTTTTCGCAGAAGGGGCTTGGCACGCTGGAAGTAGGTTTTTGCTGTGGCTTCGGGCATCTCAAGCGCCTGCCCGATCTCTGAAAAACTAAGTTGAGCGGTGTAGCGCAAAAGGACGACGGAGCGGAACTTGGGCGGCAGTGTCTGAATGGCGCGCCGCAAATGGTCTTGCAAGTCGTGGCGCTCGGCCAGTTCCTCCGGCAGAGGCCGCGTATCTGGCATGGCGTCAAGTGGGGAAAGCTCATCGTCGTCGCTTGCCGCTTCTAAGTCAGAGAAATGAATGGCACGCTTGCGGCGCAGCTCATCCAGACAGCGATTGCGGGCAACCTGAAACAGCCACGCTTTGAGCGGCTCACCCGTGCGCAGTTTGGGCAGGGAAATATACAGTTGGAGAAACACCTGCTGCAAGACATCGCACGCCTGATCATAGTCGCTCAGGAAGTGGTAGATAAAGTTAAACAGCGAGGTGCTGTAACGATGTACAAGGGCTTCAAATGCGCGCTGATCGCCAGCCATCGCTTGCTGTGCCAGCAACCCATCTGTAATCATGGGAGTCTGTTTTTTCGTATGTTCTCGTGTCTGCATCTTCTTTGTCCCCCTTTCTGTTTTCTCTATTTACTAGAGTATATGGTTCCTTTTTAAATAGCAAGCGATTTTCTGGCCTATAAACTCTGCCTTAAGCACCTCTAAGCAGATATTAAAGTATGCAGGAGGTATCTGATAATTTTCTCATCTTTTATTTGTATAAGCACAGCATTTTCTTATTGTTTTCTAATGAAATCCTAATATTTTGAGGTTAGCAGCCACAAAAGGGAGAGCATGTAGAGAGAGGTAATTATGCCGTTTGACAAAATAATCCGGCAATAGTCTAGAACCCACGTCGGGGCCGATTTATCGGCCTGGGGAGCAGGCCGATAAATCGGCGGTGGGCGCGATAAATCGGCCCCGACGATGATTTCGTCTCCGCGTTAATTTTTCAAATTTCATTATTCCCACCTCCTTAACGAAGGAGTGTTAGGAGGCACGATCCAGATCAAGTCGGCGTAGTGTCTGCGCATTGAGCGCAACAATGATGGTCGAGAGCGACATCAGCAGAGCACTGACCGCCGGAGACAACACAAAGCCGAACGGGGCCAGAACGCCCGCTGCCAGTGGGAGCGCGATAACATTGTAGCCAGCGGCCCAGGCCAGATTTTGCATCATCTTGTGGTAGCTCGCTCGACTGAGACGAATGATACGGGCGACATCACGCGGATCGTTTCTGACCAGCACAATGCCAGCCGAGGCGCGGGCCACATCGGTTCCGGCTCCGATGGCGATGCCGACATCCGCCTGAGCCAGGGCAGGAGCATCATTGACTCCATCTCCGACCATCGCTACCTTCGCTCCACCCTGCTGTAGCGCTCGAATCTTCTCACTCTTGTTGGCAGGCAAGACCTGCGCGAACACCTCGTCCAGTCCCAATTCTCCTGCCACCCAGGTAGCGACCTCCTGCGAGTCTCCTGTCAGCATCATCACACGCAGGCCCTGCTGCTTAAGAGCTGCGACCGCCTCATAACTTTCAGGACGGATCACATCAGCCAGGGCGAAAGCGGCAAGCGCCGTTCGTTCTTCCACGAGGTAAACGATAGTTTGTCCCCGCTTACCCCATTGCTGTACC
>DASTKE010000647.1:0-3576 GCA_035716105.1 Ktedonobacteraceae bacterium
AGTGCGTATCAACTGCAAACATCGGGTACGGGAACGTTCGTCAGCGCGCATGGCGATATTCTGACCGCAGATCACGTTGTGAATCCACCGCAGAATGATCTGACGCAGTTCCTTGACCAGACCGCAGCTCCTGATGTCGCGAACTATATCAACCAGAACCTGAAACCCGCGCAGCCAGTTACGTCAGACCAGGTGACGCAGGAGTTGATAAGCGGCCAGCTCGCCTCGACTCCGCAGTACACCAAACCGGTCAGCCAGGCGTTTCTCAATACGTCGTATACTGGTCCGTTGACCGCGCCGAATTTCAACAGCTTACCCTCACAGGTATACTCCACCGTTGATAAGATCGAGCAGGAGAGCGCGGTGAACCAGCGCGACGTGGCACTTATTCATGTCAGCAAAATGGATGATATGCCGAGTGTGCAGCTTGGGGATTCATCGAACGTATCAACACAGGACGAATTGACCATTATCGGCTTCCCCGGCAACGGCGATGTCAATAACGCCCCGAATGACTTCCTCACCTCGTCTATAAACAAGATACTGGTCAGTTCGATCAAGACGACCGATACAGGTGCGCCGGTGATTCAGGTGGGCGGGAACGTGGAGCATGGAGACAGCGGCGGTCCCGCGCTGGACGCGAACGGGGCAGTTGTTGGCATTGTCAGTTTTGGTCTCGCTGCCGATGGCACGTCCGGTGGCACGAGCTTCTTGCAGGCCAGCAACAGCGCACGCCAACTAGTGCAGGCGCAGAACCTGGATACCACGCCCGGAGCGTTCCAGAAAGCCTGGACACAGGCGTTCAATGACTATGCCTCCAACACACCCGGTCACTGGCACAAAGCAGCATCGGAGTTCTCGGCCATCGCGTCGCGCTACCCATTGTTCAAGGCGATCACGCCCTATCTGAACTACGCCCAAACGCAAGCGCAGCACGAGCAGGGTTCGTCGTCGCAGCCAACGGGCAATCAGAAACCAGTAGCCCAGAACCAGAATACCCTCATGGCTTACGCCTTGACGGCGGGAGCTATCGTGGTGATCCTGCTGCTGGTGGGGCTGCTCTTCGCGGTCGCGCTGCGCAGGCGGCGCGGCGGCAAGAAAAACGCGGCTTCGTCTCCACTACGCCCGGCGCAACAGCCTGTGCCACTACCGCCTCAAGGTCAGGCAGCGCCGTTTGATGATGCGCTGACAGCGTTCGGCGCGCCGCCGCGTGCGGGGCAACCGGTAGCAGGGCTGGGACAATCGATTCCACCGGCCAGCACTTCTGGCGCGCTTCGCCCCTGGCCCTGCGGTCATCTGAACCGGCCCAGCGCTCGCTTCTGTAGCATCTGCGGCGAACCAGCACCTCCTCCACCAACGATGCGCCGGGTGGAGCAATAACAAGAGAAAGCTGAGCATATGATACAAAAGGTTTCACGTGGAACAATCTTTCCGCGAGAAGATGGGAAGGTCATCGACGAGCATTTTGGCGTGCTCAATACACAGAGCGACGCCTTCAGCCTGGCTCATATGTTTGCCCCTCCCGGCTGGCGCGAACCGGCGCAAATCGCGCAATTCGATGAAGTGGTGATCGTGATACAGGGCATACTGGCTGTGGATGCCGGGGGACAACACATCGAGGTACACCCTGGCGAGACCTGCCGTATTGTACGCGACACAGAGGTCACATATAGCAATGCTCAGGCTGACGCGCCCTGTGAATACTGGTCGTTGTGCATCCCGGCCTTCCGGCCCGAACGCACACAGATGGATATATAACACAACAAAAACGACGACAAGCGCGGTTGCGCTTGTCGTCGTTTTTGTTGTGCCAGGGAGTGATTACGCCCCCATGATGTTGTAACCGGCGTCGACGAAGAGGATATCGCCGGTGACGCCACGGGAGAGCGGACTGCACAGGAAGAGAGCGGTATCGCCGACTTCGCTCTGCTCGATGTTGCGACGCAGGGGTGCTACGAGGCCCATGTGGTCGCGCATGGTCGTGAAACCGGAGACGCCGCGAGCCGCCAGCGTGTTGAGCGGCCCGGCAGAGATGGCGTTGACGCGAATGTTGAACTCTCCTAGCTCGTAGGCCAGGTAGCGCACGCTGCATTCCAGCGCGGCCTTCGCCACCGCCATCACGTTATATTTGGGCATCACGCGCTCGCTCGCCATGTAGGTGAGAGTGATGATGGAGCCGCCGCCTCGCTGCTGCATCAACGGCTTCGCTCGCTGCGCCATAGCGGTCAGCGAGTAGGCACTGATATCCAGGGCCGCGTTGAAGTCGGAGCGCGTCGTCTCGTAAAAAGCGCCCTCCATTGCCGACTTGGGAGCAAAGGCGACGCAATGAACAAGGATATCAAGCCCGCCGAAGGTATCACCGACCTCTTTAAAGACGGCGTCGAGCTGTTCGTCATTCTGCACATCGCAGGGCATGACGATGGTGCCGGGAACGGTCGCCGCCAGGTCGCGTACATACTTCTCCATGCGATCCTGGTAGGTGAGCGCCAGGCGAGCACCCTCTTTGGCCAGCGCCTGTGCGATGGACCAGGCAATGGAACGATGGTTGGCAACACCGAAAATAAGGGCGGTTTTCCCTTCTAGCAGCGGCATAGTACATACTCCTTTTTCGTTAGCGTTCGACGGGGTAGCGGCGGTTCATCCAGCCATGCATCCCGTTCGCCAGATTGTACACATTTTTCAGGCCCGTCACCAGGGCAATCTCAGAGGCGGAGGCGCTGCGCTGTCCAGACGCGCAGACAAAAATTACCGCCTCGTCCTCCGGCAGGTCCAATGCTTTCAGCGCTTTTCCAAACGAGTAAATCCCATTAATGGGTACAAGCGTAGCCTGCGCGATGTGGCCTCGGTCCCACTCGTCCGGCTGTCGCACGTCGATGACCCGCGTTCCCGCGTCGATCATGTTCTTTGCCTCGTCGGTTCCAATCGTTGTATACGGAAAAGCCTCTTCCTGTTCCTCGTCATCGTATGGCATCGCCATTCTCCTCCGTTTTTGCTTCGTACTGCTCCAACCAGATACGGCCTAACAGCGTCGGCGTGATGAGATACTCGTCGCCGACAAAGGCCATCGTGAGCAGCCCTTGATCTTCCATTTCACGAAAATCGTCGGTGATTAAATAGTACGTCGACAGCATACGTGCTACGTCGCTTTCCGGTAACTGCTTCCAGGTTTGCAACACACGCAGCACGGCAGCGTACCTGGGACTACTATCGTCAATTGCTCGCATCGCACTGGCTCCCTTGCCTGATTCCGGCATTCCTCACCACACTTCCTCGCTACAGTGTAACAAATCCATCTAGCGAGGGCAAGAGCAAAGACAAACTTAAGTCACAAGGCCACCCGCAAGGGGATGGCCCTACAAGGCACGCTTGCTAGATGGCTTGCAGAACCAGCTTCATTTTGTAGAGCCATCCCCTTGCGGGCAATGCCATTCAAAGAAGAAGAAGGTCTCGATGTGCGATACTGAACGTACGAATCGAAAGTACCATCAGTGCAAGCAAGGAGACCTTCGATGCCTTTCAAATTACAGCAGATTCCCTCAGAAAGCAAATTTTGCCAGGCGCTTCGCCTGCCGCTTC
>DASTKE010000648.1:0-2576 GCA_035716105.1 Ktedonobacteraceae bacterium
CTTAATTTCATTCCGCTGCTGTCGCCTCGGAATGGATGCTAGCTCCTAGCGCGTGATGGGCGCGCCCGCGAACTCGCGGACGAGGTTGTTGAAGCGCGTGGTTTGCTCGGCCTGCAGTTGTCCCCGGCTCTGGTCGACGACATGGATATCGAGGTTCTTGTTAGCCTTTCTGAAGGCTTCGCTGGCTTCGGGCAGCAGTGCCGCCTCTTCGCGCCCCCAGAGTACCAGCGTGGGTACCTGCAAACGCGCCAGCGCCTCATGTACGTCCATGGTCAGGGAGCCGCTCAGGAACGAGGCGACGGGGTAGCGAGCGTTCGACTGGTGGGCGCTGGTGTAGATGTACTCCACCAGTTCGTCCGTGACCAGACCTGGATTGTAGTAGCCGCGATCCTCGTAATAGCTGCGCAGCACTGGCCGGGTCGACAGCGTATTGTAGATGAACTCTCCCAGCACGGGGACGCGCAGGAAGAATTTCCAGGCACTATCGACGGGGCCGGGCTGGCTGTCCTGCAACACCGACTGCGGCGGCGAGGCCAGGATGATGCGCTCAAAAAGCTGTGGGCGGCGATAGGCGTCCGCGACCACATATGCCGCGCTCATGCCGTGTGCTACGACGACCGTGGGCTTGCCGATCATCTCTTTGACGAAGTCGCCGATCAGGTCGGTATAGGTCTCCGCCGTGTAGTCAATCGCGGGCCGGTCAGAGAGGCCGAAGCCCAGCAGGTCGACGGCATAGACGCGGAACTGCTCGGCCAGCACGTCGATATTCTTGCGCCACTGGTACGACGAAGCACCAGGGCTGAAATCATGAATGAGCAGCAGCGGCTTCGCGCCGCTCGCGCCCTTTACCGTATAAAACATATCCCCATATTTCCAGGGATAGCGGCGTTCCTCGCCTGTCAGCACCGTATCGAGTTCGCCGACAGACGCCTCGATAAACTTGTTTGCCGCCACCAGTGCGCCCACAACGCCCCCGGTGACCAGACCGGCGGTCAGCAAATTTCTTTTCAGCGACATTGTTATCTCCTTGTAAATAATCTACTTCCGAATGGTATCCATGAAAAACCGGCTGAGACGTGTCATTCTGAGCGCAGCGAAGAATCTCTGGCCATCACCCGCTCGAGCAGGCGGATTGGAGATTCTTCGCTGCGCTCAGAATGACATGCCAGAGGCCCTTTTCACAGCTAGCCAACAGCAACTGTTTTCTGTCTCACCATCTTCTATCGGCCCAGCACAAGCCCAAACGTAACTATATCATCTATCAAAAGCAGCTTGCAACAAAAAATAGCCTGCTTTTCCGAAAATAGGAGTTATTGCTGGAAATGCTCTGGTGCCATGCGCAGAACACCCGCTCAATGATATACTGCCAGTAAGACATAACTTCGCTTTCAAGTCAGGAGTATTACATGCAACACAACACATACATACAGCTTTCGGATGGGGTGCGCGAGGCGTTGGGGCGGCGTGGGCCGGTGGTGGCGTTGGAGTCGACGGTGATCGCGCATGGACTGCCGTACCCGGACAATATCGAGGTGGCAAGGGCGATGGAGGCGGCGATACGCGCCGAGGGTGCCACGCCTGCCACAATCGGCATCTTCAACGGCAAGATCGTTGTGGGGTTGGACGAGCGGCAGCTTGAGACGCTGGGAACGGCGCGGGATGTGCAGAAGGTGAGCCGCCGCGACCTGGCGGTGACGCTGGCAACCGGTAAGCTGGGCGCGACGACGGTGGCCGGGACAATGCTCTGCGCCAGCATGGCCGGTATCCATTTCTTTGCCACGGGCGGCATTGGCGGCGTCCATCGCGGCGCGGAGGCCAGCATGGACATCTCCGCCGATCTGACCGAGCTGAGCCGCACGCCTGTCCTGGTCGTCTGCGCCGGAGCCAAATCGATCCTCGACCTGGATTTGACGCTTGAGTATCTGGAAACGCAGGGTGTGCCGGTCATCGGCTGGCAGACCGGCGAGTTTCCCGCCTTCTACGTGCGTTCCAGTGGTCGCTCCCTGGCGCATCGTGCCGACGAGGTAACGACGCCCGCTGCTATTGCTCGCACTCAGTGGGAAAATGGTCTCAACGGGCTAGTCGTCGCCTGCCCCATACCCGAACAGTACGCGCTGGAACCCGGCCCCCTGGAGGCTGCGACCGGGGAGGCGCTGCGCCTCGCTCGCGAGCAGGGCATTCGCGGCTCCGCTACCACACCCTTCCTGCTTTCCCACGTCGCCCAGGCCACTGCCGGAGAAAGCGTCGAGGCCAACAAAGCCCTGCTCCTCAACAACGCACGCTGGGCCGCTCGCTTCGCCGGAGCCTATGCGGAAATGGTTTAACCGAAGAAATGATAGGATGGTTGCTGGCATTGCCAGCAACCATCCTATCATTTCTTCGGTAACGAAGGGCGTTTTCGCACTCCTACCATGATAAGTCCTCCTACCGCAATTATCACAATCACAATGCCAGCAAGCACGAGCAGCAGTGGGCTATCTGGGGCTGCATTTGATGATGAGGATGTACCTACGACAGTCTGGGCTGCTGTGGGTGCGATGGTTGGTGTCGGCGTAATTGGTGCGGTTGTCGGCGTT
>DASTKE010000649.1:0-6883 GCA_035716105.1 Ktedonobacteraceae bacterium
CCAGGTAACACGTAGGTGCCGATTTATCGAGCACACCGCCGACTGATCGGCCACACGAGGACTAGCCGATCAATCGGCGGTGTGCTCGATAAATCGGCACCTACGCGGGTTCCGTATCCGCATTATTTCCTAAAAACGGCATTACCGAGCGCCGAGCGCCTGCGAGATTGCCGCGGCCTCGCTTTGTAATGCCTGGGCCGCTCGCGCCAGCGCTTCACCGTTGAAGCGGGTGGTGAAGCCGACGATCCAGAGCAGGGCGAGCTGCGTGTGATTGGGGCCGTAGAGTGAGGCCGCGACCGCGTTGACACCCGCCAGGTACTCTTCGCGGTCTGTCCCGATGCCTGTCCGCGCCGCCTCCTCGACCGCCGCCAGAAATTGTGCAGGGTCGGTGATTGAATGTTCTGTGAAACGCGGGAGGGGGGATGATTGCAGGAATTCCCGGCGCTTCGCCTCCGGCCAGTTTGCCAGCACAAGACGGCCAATCGCGCCAGCCAGCAGGTGGACGCGGGTGCCTCTTCTGGCCGAGATGCGCAGCGTTGGCACATCGCCTTCATCCTCGATGCGTTCGAGAATGCGCACGCCGTTCTGCTCGACCCGCCCTAAAAACACCGTCTCTCCCGTCAGGGTCGCGAGCCGGTGCATGGCAGGCAGCGCGAAGTGCCGCAGCCCGGCGCGCTGGACATAGCCCTGCGCCAGGTCAAAGATGCGCGAGCCGAGGATGTAGCGCCGCTCCTCTACCTGCTCAATCACGTTGCTGCTCTCCAGCGTCTTGAGCAACCCGTGAATGCTGCCCTTACTCATGTCGAGCGCCCGCGCCAGGTCGGAGAGAGTCAAACCCTCCTCCGAATTGCTGAGCAGGTGCAGCAGGCGGAAGGCACGCTCGACCATCGGCGCGGGTGTCGGACCCGCCGCATTTGCCGCGTTCGCGCCTTCGGTACCCTGCCTCGTGTCGGATTCTGCCTGTTGTTCATGATGGGGAATTATTTGTTCTGACATAACCTCAGTATATGGGGAGGTAAAGTAACCTGTCAAGGCTTCTAATCGCCAAACTCTCCATCCTTCCAAGGGAAGTCGTAGGGGCGATGCCTTGTGCTCGCCCGTGGTAGCCCTCCACCGATGCGGGCGAGCACAAGGCATCGCCCCTACGACTTCCCTTAGAAGGGAGAGCCATTCGCCATTCCACGCTCTGGACGCTTGACAGTCCCCTTTAGATTGATTATAGTGTTCTTTATACAGAACAGTTATTTCTCTAAGAAGAACACATTAGTAGCGACCTGCCAGCACTTGTAGCCGCAACACTTGTATTCAGGACACTCGATTCGTCTTTCGCAGAAGAAGGAGTATTGAAACGATGTGGACTGCCCTGCACTTTCCTCGTCCTCGTCCCATCTTGCTAGTCTGTAGCCTGATACTGGTGATGATTGTCGCTGCCTGTGGCGGCAGTAGTGCTCCAACCAGCACGACGCAAGCCACCAAAGCACCGGCGAGCAAGCAAACACTTGTCTGGCCTATTGAAAGCGTCGCGGATATCGCCACGCTTGACCCGGCGCTCTCGGAAGATGTGTATTCTAACCAGGCCATCAGCATGATATTTAACGGACTCGTACAATTCAATGATAAAGCGGCCATTGTCCCTGATCTAGCATCGTCGTACTCGATCAGCAGCGATGGTCTCACCTGGACGTTCCACCTGCGCCCCGGCCTCAAGTTCAGCGATGGCACCTCACTGACCTCGGTTGATGTGGTGTATAGCCTTGATCGAGCGCTGCAACCGGCCACGAAATCCGGTTTTGCCGCCATCGAACTGGCCCCCATCAAGGACGTTTCCCAACTGGAAGCAGGGAAGATCAAGACACTCATCGGTGATAGTTTGCTGGCTCCCGATCCGCAGACCGTCGAGATCGTCACCAGCCAGAAAGCCGCTTACTTCCTGAACTCGCTCACCAGTACAGTAGGCGATGTGCTTGAAAAGAGCTTCGTGGAACAATATGGCAAGGATTTTACGAAACACCTGGGCAGCAGTGGCGGAGCTGGCCCCTTCATCCTGTCCTCCTACACCCCCAGCAAAGATATCGAGTTCACCCCCAATCCCAACTACTACGGCGCGAAGCCACAGTTGAAAAAGGTCGTCATGCCCTTCTACAAAGTGTTCGATACGGGCTACAAAGCGTATCAGGCCGACCAGATCGACGAGACCGGGGTACCAACTGCCGACCTCACGCTCGCGAAAGCGCTGCCCAATGGACAGTTCCACCAGAATCCCTCGCTCTCCATCGAGTGGTTCACGATGAACTACCTGGTGAAGCCTTTTGACAACATCCACGTGCGCCAAGCTTTCGCGCTGGCCCTCAACAAGGACCAGATCGCCCAGTTCATCTTCAAGGGGACGGTCATTCCAACAAACCATATCATCCCACAGGGAGCGCAGGGCTATAATCCAGGCTTGACCGCTCCAGGCGGCGTGAAGAGCACAAAAGGGGATGCCGCGCTGGCGAAGCAACTCTTTGATCAGGGGTTGCAGGAAGATGGGCTGACTCGTGCCACCCTGCCACCCATCATCTTCCAGGTGTCGTCCAGTGGTTCGCAAGACCTGAGCAACACCTACACGACCGCGGGGCAGATGTGGCAGAGCGCACTGGGTATCAGCGTCAAGATAGAAGATATTGAGTTTAACAAGCTGGTCACGGACATCACCGGGACGGTCGGCAATACCAGCGTGATGGCCTTCAGCGTGGGTTGGAGCGGCACACCCGATCCCCAGGACTGGACAACGATGCAGTTTGGAGCCACTTCCAACCTCGACCTCTCCAACTACGGACATAACCATGCCAGCGATAGCGCCCAGCAGCAGGCAGTTCAGCAACTGCTGGCCCAGGCCGACGCGGACGTGGAGAGCCAGACGCAGCGGATGCAGCAGTACGATCAGGCCGAGCAGCAACTGGTAAACGATGTGGCATGGATACCCATCTACCAGAGCACCAACGTGTACGCGGTGAAGCCCTGCGTGGTCGGCTGGCCCAGCAATCCCTTCGGCAGCGTCTTGCAGCCCGACTGGCCCAACATCTACATCTCCACCTCAACCCCCTGCGCCACCAACAGCTAAGGGCAGGGATAAAGACAAGAATACAGGGGACGATGGGTGTATGAACCCATCGTCCCCTGTATTCTTGTCCGTGAGCAAAAATAGAAGCTCAGCGTCCCCGACAGGAATCGAACCTGCGGTCTCACGCTCCGGAGGCGCGCGCTCTATCCACTGAGCTACGGGGACATCACCACAATAATAGCATACCCGTCAACCGCTCTCAAGGCAGATCAGAATCTATTTCTCATCTTCATCTCCACTCTTACCGCCCCGTTGTCGGCGTCGAATTTGTTGCTGAATATAGTTATCCACATCAGAGCGACGAAATCGCCACAAATCACCAATTTTGAACGCTACCAGTTCTCCCCGTTCAGCTAAGCGTATAACTGTTCGAGTGCTTACCTTCAGCGTTTGAGCAACCTCTTTAACCTCTAATATCTCTTCTGAAGCCATATGAATACACAATTCCTCCTTTGTCCGAGACGATTGGATAGTATCATGACGCTAGAGTCATGTCAAGTCTTCTTAGGATTGACAAAGACACTTCCGTCATGTATACTAGTTGTCAGTAAAGTCAACTCCAGGCACTTAAATTGCTATCAGGCGCAAAATAATGATACCGCTATCTCAGTACCATTTAGACATGGTTGTTATTTTCTGGTACGTCTAGTCACAATACGAGTCCAAAGAAAGGAGGTAATGGCAAACCAGCCTATGGTGTATCAGATGGTAGGCTGGCAGGTAAAACGTCCGCAACTGTTGTTACTGTAGCTTCATTCTCGTTGCGAGTTGACATACAAGAAGAAAAGAGAGCAGACACATGCCAGCACCAATTCAGATCGACTCAACTGGTCTCACCATGATTCCGTTACTTTACATACAGCACAAAGAGACCCTACGTAGCTACCTCAAAGGGATACATTATCAAATCCGGAGTGGTCATGGTCCCTATCCGATCCAAGAATGGGTGTGCCGCCTGCAATGGGCGGCCCATACTGACTTTTTTGATCAGGGATCAAAAGCCGACGTTTACCAATTAATCGGCTACCTGTTAGGTTTCACTCACGGCGGTATTCTGACCCCAGAAAGAACGGTTCGTCCCGATATGACTACACTCATAGCATTCGACGACAATCAGGATGCTATAAGTGGATACAAAGCGGGGCGTTACTGGTTCTTTGAAGAGGCAAACACTGATGAACACACGATGACCGATGAGCAGCTTATTGAGCGCCTTCGTGAAATGACAAAAGAGGCTCCCAATTGGCATGACCCTAAAGGTGTCTGGTTTTTTACAATGGGATGCCTGCTTGGGGAACTGAGCGGACATCTGTTCCCCGCTACAACCGAAGAGCGTGAGGAGTGGGCAGCGGAGCGCCTCAAGTTCATCAAAGAATACAACCAGCAAGCTGACCAAGAACACTATCCTGAACCTCTACCCGTTATTTCCTTGCAAGAAACATAAGGCGAGCAATGTAGGGATGAGGCAAGGCGGCTGGATCACTTGTCTCATCCTAGACATCTTGCCACTCACTAACATTTTATTTGTCCTAATACACTAACAGCAGGAAAGAGAAAATGCCCAAAGATACCGGACGTGTGGGAATGGCAGCGCACTTAGCTGTAGCACAGAGACTTGTCGAAAGAGGGTTTGAAGTGCTAGAGCCATTCAGGGACGATCTGCGCTATGACCTTGCGTACTACTATCCAGGTAAGGAGGGAAGTATTTTCAAGCGTGGTGAAAACCCCGAGCTGGTACGCATCCAATGCAAGAACGGAAGGCTGACTCCTGATGGTGCTACTATTCGGTTTAACGCCTTCAATATAAGTGGTGGACGTGGCAAGAAGAAAAGCTACAAAGGAGATGCAGAATACTTCGGCGTATATTGTCCTGAACTGCGCAGGGTATTTCTAATACCTGTAGAAGTATGCTCAGAAGGTGAAACATCCATAAGGCTAAAGTCAGCGGGGCTGAAAAGGGGAAATCGTTTTGGCAGCAAGCATGTAGAATGGTCACCGGAGTATCAGGACTTGTACATATGGGCGGAGGATTACGAGATATAACGGAGACCGGTGCTCTATCCACTGAGCTACGGGGACTTCAACGGTAGTATACCACACCCGTCAATTGCTTCACGAAGCAATCTTCTCAGGCTCTCCATACTTGTGGGAGAAACCGGGAGTCGTAGGGGCGATGCCTTGTGCTCGCCCGTGGGGCAGACCTCTGCCGACGGCGGGCGTCCGTCTCACCCGTCTCAGCGTCTCACGCCCCCAGCGTGCCTCCCCGGACGGCCTCCCGGACGGCCTCAAGGCATCGCCCCTACGACTCCCACTCAAGCACGGAGAGCCTCTTCTCATCTTCCCCTAAAAAACGCTCAGCGTTTCCCTCATGTTTGCGAGAGGCAGGCCGATATATATCTACGGAAAGGTTTGACTTTCTGTAGAGGCTTTCCCCCAGGAAACCTCCCACCAGAGACGGAGGCAAGCAGCGCCGCCTGCCATTCCATGTTCTGGCAGACATATGCCTTGCGCAGTACCGGTACATACGCATAGTGCCGGACAAAGAGTGCAGGCGAAGTGTATCTACTTTAGTAGTAAGAAAGGGTTTGTTTCATGCAGACACGCAAGCTACGCTTCATGGCTTTCTGCGCCAGTTGCTTGTTGATGGCCTCGGTCGCCATCGCGCTGGCTATGCTGGGAGCAGTGAGCGGCAGTTCCCCCAAAGCCTTCGCGATGCAGTTCACGAATACGCCGATTGCCACCAGTACTGTAGGTGCCTCGACGTATGTCACACCGGGTACGCTCTCGATGGAGCCGGGCGCGGCCTCAGCGCCTACGAGCATCGTCACCCTGGATGGCACCACCCACACGGAAAGCTTCGCGGTGCCGATCAGCCTGGATGATGACACAGGCTCCGGCGCAGGCTGGGATTTGACGCTCACCATGACAGCTTTCACGAATGGAAGCCATCCAGCACTGTCAAGTGACGCGACGCAAATTGCCGCGCAACCCGGCGAAACCTGCACTGGCGACGCCTGCACTGCTCCAACAGTCAGTGGTATCACCTATCCGCTGGTATTCACGGCTGATGGCTCGACCTCGTCGAAGATCTACAACGCCACTGCCAACTCAGGTATGGGCAACTTCACCATCACCCCGATCTTTACCGTGACTGTTCCTGCGACCGCCTACGCTGGTACCTACAGCAGTACGTTTACCGTAAGCATCACCAGCGGCCCGTAACCGCTATCGTTTTCTTGCGTCTGAAAGAACCGCCAGGGAGGAGAGAAATGTTCCTGGAACACTCTCCTCTTTCTGGTGAAGTGAAACCGAATAACAAGCCAGTGTATTTTGTCAGAAAAAGCTATTGAAGAGATTGAAAAGGATGAGTTTCATGCACAGGATGTCATACATTTCTCATTATCGCCATCGATTACCCTTGCCCCTCTTGCTGGGAATGCTGGTATTTGCCGCACTTCTGTCAGGAACAATGCGAGCTCCTCACATCTACGCCGCGGGCAGCGCCAACTTCACCTTGCAGCCTGCCACCTTCGACCCTGCGAATCCCCTGACCCGCGCCTATTTTATTCTAAGCGGAAAACCCGGTACCACTCTGCAAAACGGCATTGTTGTGGCAAACAAGGGAACCGCAACAGGGACGGTCAATCTCTATCCAGTGGATGCCTCCACCGATCAAACCGGTGGCATTGTCTACCTGGGACAAGATGCAGCGCGGCGCGCTGCTGGGGCCTGGATCAAAATGAGCATCTCCCAGGTGACACTGGCGGCGGGACAGAGCAA
>DASTKE010000650.1:0-2766 GCA_035716105.1 Ktedonobacteraceae bacterium
ACTGCAACCGGCATTCGGGCAGAAACCGCAGCAGATCATGACCGCGCAATTGATCGTGGGCCTGGATGGCGTCAAGAAGATGGGCAAGTCGCTCAGCAACTACATTGCTATGACCGCGCCCGCCAACGATATGTACGGCAAACTGATGTCGCTGCCCGACACCGCGATGATGTCGTACTTTGAGACGCTGACCGACGTGCCACAGGCCGAGCTTGACGAGTTCCAGCGCGAGATGACCGCGGGAACGCTGAATCCGGTGGTGGTCAAGCGCCGCATGGCTCGCGAAATCGTGACCGAATTCCACAACGCGCAGGCGGCTCAGGAGGCGGAAGAAGCCTTCCTACGCCAGTTCTCACAGCGCAAACTGCCGGTGGACATGCCCGATTACACGCTCAGTGAGCCAACCAACATTATCACACTCATGCTCGATGCGAAGCTGACACCCAGCCGCAACGAGGCGCGTCGACTCATCCAGCAAGGCGGTGTCACCTTCTACCCGCAAGGCAATGCCGAACACGAGGAGCGCATCACCGACACCAATTTCACCGTGCCGGTCCTCCCCGGTGCTGTGCTGAAAGTCGGCAAGTTGAAGTATATTCGTATTAAACAATAAATGGATGGTGAGTGGGAGCGAGGCGATGCAGCATGGTGAGCGCGCTCATCATGCTGCATCGCCTCGCTCCCACTCACCATAAAAAGGGAGAATCCATCCATGCCACAGGCGAAAATCGGAGTGATTGGCGGCAGCGGACTGTATCAGATGGAGGGCATGACCGATGTGGAGGAGGTGGAGATACAGACGCCCTTTGGCAATCCGAGCGATGCCATTACCATCGGCAACGTAGAAGGCGTACCGATGGCCTTTTTGCCGCGTCACGGGCGCGGACATCGTATCTCGCCCACGGAGATTCCGGTGCGAGCTAATATCTGGGCGCTCAAAAGCCTGGGCGTCGAGTGGGTTATTTCTGTCAGCGCCGTTGGCAGCCTGCGCGAAGATATCGCTCCCCGCGACCTCGTCATCCCCGATCAACTCTTTGACCGCACAAAGAGTCGCGTGAATAGCTTCTTTGAGGGCGGCATCGTCGTCCATGTCACCTTCGCGGAACCGTTTTGCCCCACATTAAGCGGTCTCCTGCTTGAGTCAGCCCGCGAACTGGGCGATGTGAAGGTTCATCAGGGCGGCGCGTATGTGTGCATCGAGGGACCGCTTTTCTCCACGAAGGCCGAGTCCAACGTCTATCGCAGCTGGGGCATGGATATCATCGGCATGACCGCGCTGCCGGAGGCGAAGCTGGCGCGAGAGGCGGAGTTGTGCTATGCCACCATCGCCTGCGCCACCGATTACGATTGCTGGCACGAGTCGGAGGAGTCGGTCACGGTCGAGATGGTGATCGGCAATCTGGGCGCGAACATCGCCAATGCGCAGCGCATCCTCCGTAGCGTGGCAAAGAAGATTCCCGCCGAGCGCAGCGCCAACGCCTGCGAATGCCCAACGTCGCTGGCCACCGCCATCATGACCGACCACAGCAGAATTCCCGCCGACGTGAAACAGCGCTACGATCTGCTGATCGGCAAGTATCTGTAATTTTTTCTCCCTTCTTGAAGGAGAACGATATGCGTTTAGCACCACAAGAAACCGCACGTTTCTATCACATCTGGTTCGGGATATTACGATATACGAATTCACAGACACACATTGACCCAAACTTCCCAGCAACTCCCAGAGACGGAGGCATCTCGCCAGCGATAGCAGCACAGTTGCGCGATGCATTCTGGGCCGATGATATCTTATACAAACAGTTCCTGGCCGACAATCCGACCGGGTTATCCGAGGAAGACCTGGCACTGGTCGCTAGCTGGCAGTATCGCGTCACGGGAACATTTTATGTTCTGCGCTCACTGCAAAAATATACCGTCTTTCTCTCAACGACCACACCCGCTCACGCCTATGGCGTACTGGGACTGGTAAGCGATATAGAGGACACGCTACCTTTGCCCCCTCCCGTGTACACAAATGCGGTCTTACTGCCTTTCGGCCATCGCATCATTTACGACGGCTTGCTCAATGCCTACAATATAAGCTTCGGTTCCGGTATTCGTGGGAACTTACAGGAGACGTACCGCAATATCCAGGAGCGCGAAGGCATCATCACCAGTTTACTGCCGGAAGATCACATAGCAACTCCCGAACAGCAGCGCAAGGATATCAGCGCTCGCAACCAGAAAGTGCTGACAGCCTTTCGGCGCGAGCTTGGCAAAGCGAATATGAGTTCACAAACAGCCGAAACGCATGTCGCAACCATCAGTGACTTCGCCTCCACTACTCTTCTGCATTCCGAACCCCCGCGAGGATTGCTTGATCTCACCCTGGCTGATGTTCAGTCCTATCTGCATGGAAAGTCCGGCAAACAACCCGTGACAAGCTTCAAACGCTTCCTGCGCTTCCTCACCAACACAGGTCGCATCGACTACTCAGAAGGCGAGAACATGTACGGTTACGTGAAAGATATGGGCAAAGGGGATTGAGCAGCCAGAACAGCTTGTCATGAAAAATACCCTCCGGGATGTCATTCTGAGCGCAGCGAAGAATCTCTGCTGAGCTAGCTCGACCCCATGGCGAGTGCCGATTCTTCGCTGCGCTCAGAATGACATCCGAGAGGGTCTTTTTCATAGCAAGTCATTCACGTTGCTAACAAACCTTGATGGTGAAAAATGGCGTTCCGCTTGACCAAACCTCCTCAACCAACTATACTCAAAGCGCAAGCA
>DASTKE010000651.1:0-2066 GCA_035716105.1 Ktedonobacteraceae bacterium
CCGCGTCATTGATGCCACTCGCATTGCCAGGGGTAACGACGCCGCCCTTGCGGAAACGCGCCGGAAGCTTCGCCAGCGCCTCCATAGAGGTGTCGCGTATACCCTCGTCCTGAGTAAACTCAACGGGGTTGCCCTTGCGATCTTTGATGGTGACGGGAACGATTTCCTGGGCCAACAATCCGGCCTGCTGCGCCCGGCGTGCCGCCTCTGGCTGCGCAGCGCGTAGGCATCGACCTCCTCGCGAGAAATGCCATACTTCTCGGCCAGATTCTCCGCCGTAATCGCCATGCCGCAGCCGATATAGCTATCGACCAGCGCCTCCCACAGGCTGTCCTCCAACTGCGGGGTCTGTCCCAACTTGAAACCGGCTCGTGCGCCGCGAATGACATGCGGCGACTGCGTCATATTCTCGGCCCCACCTGCCAGCGCGATCTCTCCCTCGCCCAGTTGCAACATCTGTGCCGCGCTCACAATCGCCTGCAAGCCCGACCCGCATAGCCGGTTCACCGTCAACGCGGGTGTCTCAATTGGTATACCGGCTTTTAATGCGACGTGGCGGGCAAAGTAGATAGCGTCCTTACTGCTCTGAATGACATTTCCCATCACAACCTGATCGACCACCTGTGGATCAATCCCACTGCGCTCCAATGCGCCTTTCGCGGCCACAACTCCAAGATCAATCGCACTAACATCGGACAGCGAGCCTTGCAGCACACCCACAGGTGTCCTGGCCCCTTCGATAATGTAGATATCTTGCATATCCGGTATCTCCTCATCTTTGAGCAAACAACTCGACTCCTCACCATTTTCTATCAGTCTAGCACCTGCAAACGAGGCACGCAAGCATACTTTTTGAGAATCGGCGGCGAGAAGTGGTAGGGGCATTCCAAAATGTATATAACCGAGGAATTGGAAGAATCAGCAGAAAAATCAGTGGTCAACTTAGCATACAATATGCTATAATGTCGGTGTATACTCATGCTTCTATAAGGAAGCAGGGTAGCCAGAAAGCGCATAGCAAGATAGGCTACACCAGAAAGGAGGCCCGCCCACACGTAGCCTCGCGTTTATCCTTTCCCTTGACACCCGTTTTATCTGTATGTTGTTATCGTCTTCCCAGGACGACTTGAAGCCATTCACAGCAGCGTGAATGACCGTCCCATTCTGAAAGCGCAGGCATCGTTGCCTGCAACAAGATGCATCGGGTCCGAATTTTGTGTGTACCTGAATATGTACCAACGGAAGTACATGTATTGCAAGTCTTTTCAGAAAGGTGGGAACCTTCATGGCACAACTCGCAGCAGATCGCAGCGAACAACCCGCAGTAGCGGCAACCACATCCGCGAACCCCGCTCCTCTTGGCCTCTTTGGCTTTGGACTCACCACTTTTGTTCTCAGCAGCATTAACGCCGGTTTCATTATTCCACAGGGAGTGGGAACTACCATCGTTCTCGGTCTGGCCATCTTCTATGGTGGACTTGGCCAGTTGCTGGCAGGTATGTGGGAATTCAGGGCAGGCAACACCTTTGGTGCAACCGCCTTCACCTCCTACGGAGCCTTCTGGCTTTCCTTCGCCGTCATCTTCATCCCCGGTTTCGGTGTACTCGCCGCCTTCACGGGCAAAGCCGCGGCCAGTCTTGGCACTGCCCTTGGTATCTACTTGCTGGGCTGGACTATCATCACCGCCCTGCTGACCCTGGGAACACTCAGGAGCAACGTGGCTCTTTTGAGCGTCTTCGTCCTTCTGACCCTCACCTTCCTCTTCCTGGCTATTGGTGCGCTGGGTGGCTCGACCGGCATGACCGCCATTGGTGGCTGGCTCGGCATCCTGACCGCTCTGGTGGCCTGGTATACCGCTCTGGCAGGGTTGCTCGCCTCCGGCAGGAACGCCTTCGCCTTGCCCACCTGGCCCTTACGGTGAGGTAATCAGACTGGCGAGTTGATTGATTCAGTTAGCACCTGAAAACCTTCAAACTATTAGAAGATATCAGGAGAGCGAGCAGGAAGAGCGCTCGCATCTGAAGCTGTAGCTTCAGATGCGAGCGCTCTTCCTGCTCGCTCTCCTG
>DASTKE010000652.1:0-3386 GCA_035716105.1 Ktedonobacteraceae bacterium
GACGGAGCAGGGAACGTTCGAGCCGCTCCAGCAGCGCAATATCGATGTGGGTCTCGGTCTGGAACGCACGCTCTCCATGCTACAGGGAACGGAAGATGTCTACGCGACCGACCTTTTTCTACCCATTGTGCGGCGTATCCGCGAACTGGGCCAGCAACAGGAGAGGAAGACAACGCTCACACCCGAACAGGAGCGGCGCTTGACCAATATTATTGCCGATCACCTGCGGGCAGCGACCTTCATGCTCGCCGGTGGCGTGCTGCCCGGCAACGTGGAGCAGGGCTACATCTGTCGCCGCCTCATTCGCCGTGCGGTACGCTGCGGACACGAACTCGGCCTGTCCACTCCCTTCACCGCCGAAGTAGCGCAAGCGGTCATTGAGCGCTACGGGCCAATCTATCCCGAACTGGAGCAGCAGCACACAACCATCCTGAGCGAATTGACCCGCGAGGAGGAACGCTTTGCGCGCACGCTGGCGAAGGGTTTGCGCGAATTCCAGAAGTTGGAGCAGCGCTTGCGCCAGCAGAGTGAAACGCTGCTGCCCGGTGAGGCGGTCTTCCAGCTCTTCGACACCTTCGGTTTTCCGCCAACCCTGACGGCGGAACTGGCGCGGGAGCATGGCTTGCGGGTCGACATGCAGGGTTTCGACGCGCTCTTTAAGCAGCACCAGCAGCGTTCGCGGCAGGGCGCACAGAAAAAGTTCGCCGGTGGGCTGGCCGATCATGGTGAGCAGACAACGCGCCTGCACACTGCCACGCACCTGCTGCAACAGGCGCTGCGCGACGTGCTTGGCTCACACGTGCATCAGATGGGCAGCAACATCACGCCGGAGCGGTTGCGCTTCGACTTCTCGCACCCCCAGAAGCTCACCACCGGGGAAGTCCAGCGCGTCGAAGCCATCGTGAACCAGCAAATCCAGCGCGACCTCCCCGTCTCAATGGAGGTGCTGCCCCTGCAACAGGCGCTCGATCAAGGCGCGCTGGCCTTCTTCGGCGAGCGCTACGGCGACCTCGTGAAAGTCTACTCCATCGGCGATTACTCAAAAGAGGTCTGCGGCGGTCCCCACGTCCAGCACACCGGCAACATGGGACACTTCCGCATTACCAGAACCGAAACCATCGGCCAGGGCGTGCAGCGCATCCGCGCCGAACTGGTTAGAGAATAGTCCATTGTGAGATGACAGTGAGTTTTTTGGCGAGCGTTGTGACTTGTTCGTGAGAGAGAAGGAATATACCAGAGAATAGAGCAATGCTTGCAGAAGAGAGATGATGAGGATGAACAAAAGAATGCGGCAACGGTACGGGACCACTGTAGTACTTAGTCAAAGTTCATTTGTCACTTTTGGGTAGAGGTATTCGAGCTTGATGCGAGCGTCCTGCGTCGTGAAGCGCCACTGGATGGTGGCTTGCATCTGGTTGCGTTTCTGCTGCCACTGGGCCAGCGCCTCTTGCACCTCTTGCACGCTCGCCATGCGTTCCTTCAACGCTTGGCGAGCCAGCACCGACAGTTCGATCTCGGCCATGTTGAGCCAGCTGCCATGCACAGGCGTATCATGAATTTCCAGTTTCTGTGCCAACTCCCAGGCCTTCTCCTTCGGAAAAGCCTCATCCAAGGAAGCACAGCTGTGGGTGTTCAGGTTGTCCATCACCAACACGAGCTTCTGCGCCTCTGGGTAATGCACTTGCATGAGCTCACGCACAAACTCGGCCCAATCGCATGCGGTTCGTCGTGGCCTCCCCTCCAACCCCCGCTTGCCCGCTAAGGGTTCACACGCCACAAAGACACTACAGAAGCCTTCTCGTTCGGACTCATAATCTTCGCGCCTGGGCTTGCCAGGCGGCATCGGCACCTCCTCGCGCTGACTGCTGACCAACTGCTTCCTGCCCTCATCCAGACACACTTGCGGAGAGCGTGGGTCCTAGGGCCGCGTGTAGACGGTCAGCACGTCTTCCATTGCCGCCACAAAGCGCGCATTCGCTTTGGGAGCTATGCACCACGTTCGCTTTTGCCACGGCTTCAATTCGTTTTTTTTAAGGTCTGCCGCAGCGTTTCATGGCTGATGCTCTCCACGATCTCCAGTTCCACCACCCGTCTCGCCAGCAAGCGCAGGGTCCACTGTTCGCGTCCTTCGGGTTTCTGCTGACAGAGCACGGCGATGACCTGAGCTTCCTGCTCCCCATCCAGTTTGCGCTTGGCCGGGCGCGGCGGTTGCTTCTGTCGATGCAAAGCCGCTTTCATCCCACTCACCGCAAAGCGTTGGCGAACACGCAGGATCGTGCGGTAACTCACCGCGAAGGCGGCCTCGATCTGTCGATCCGACCACTTGGGTCCGTGTGAACTGTCATCGGCTTTGAGCATCACGTGGGCATGCAGGATCGCTCGCGCTGATGCCTTGCCGGTTTTCACAAACTGTTCTAACTCCTCTCGTTGTTCTTGACGCAACGTTATGCTATAGTGACCCAGGAAGTCCTCCTTGATTCAGGTTGGTTGAATGCTTCCTGACAAGGATACTCCTTTTTGTCTTTTTTGACAAATGAACTTTGACTGACTAGTAGGCGCCGATTGATCGAACACCTACGTCATTTCGTAGTGGTTGGTATGTTCACAGAAAGCAAAGCGTCCAGAGGAGCAAAGGGAGGTTTCAAATGTCGATTACCTTGTGGAGCCAGTTAATCTGGTTTTGTTCTCTCGCTCTTGGATCGTTCCTGGTCTCATGGATATTCACTGGCCTGCTCCACTTCAAATCGGCAGCCTATGTGTTCGTGTTTGCAGTTGTCACCGGGGCATTCTTGTATGGATACCTGCAATGGAGCAACATAGATTGGGGGACCTTCATAAGCCATCAGTGGCTCTGGGGGCTGATTGTCGCAACTGCGGTTGGTCTTGTAGTGGTCGCGTTGCTTGCCTGGCTCGTGCGTTGGCAATCGCTCTCTCTGCTCCCTCCCCCAGGACCGCAAGGAATGCGGCTCGTCAGCATTCTCCTGGTAAATGGTGTTGTGAATGGAGCTGCAGAGGCGCTCCTGCTCTCAGTACTGCCGGTACTCATCGTCTGGCAGGCGTTCTCGCCTCTTACCTGGTTCCACCAGGAGCCTGGAAGCGCTTTCATCTCTGTCATCGCACTCGTAGCCAGTCTCATTGTCATAACCCTCCACCATCTTGGCTTCCGTGAACTGCGCGGGCATCTCATCATCTTCGTGATTCTGGGCAATGCCGCTTTCACTCTGGCCTTTCTCCTGACGATGAACCCCCTCGCAGCAGTGGTTGCTCATGTCATGATGCATATAGGAGCTGAGTTTCAGAGAATCGAGGTGCCGATTCATCGGCAAAAGAGAGCACTGCCGTAGAGAGCGGATCGCTTGTACACGGCTGATCTCGGCAGAAGGAAG
>DASTKE010000653.1:0-4341 GCA_035716105.1 Ktedonobacteraceae bacterium
CTGGTGGTCGCCCGCGCCAGGAGCGCAGCAACTGGCTTGCGGTTCCGGCAAGCCAGGAGCGCAGCAACTGGCTTCGGGCGACCACCAGGGTCGCCCCTACAGAGATGGCGTTCTGGCCGGACTCTTTTGTTCATGTTCATTATCGGCCCAGGTCACAGGCCGATAAATCGGCAATGCGGCGATCAATCGCCCGCCTACAGATTGGTGGCTGCATGTATTTGTGAAAACTCATAATCGGCGGTGCGGCGATCAATCGCCCGCCTACGGGATTCCCGGTTTTGGTCGTTCAAATTCATTATCCCTACACGCTGATGGCCGCTTCTACCTCCTGCAAGCGGCGTAGGAAGAGACGGTCGGTAAGCCGTTCCAGCGTGGGGCGGGCGCGGTCAAGCTGCGAGCGGTCGTGTGTGCGCTGCGCCAGTACGACGCGCATCCTGGTCGCGTGGACGATCAGCCCGTGCGCCTCCGCGTCGTCGATGGCCGAGGAGAGGGCGACGTTGTCGTCGTCGAGCAGAGCCTGGGCGATCTGCCTGCAGCGGATGGTCATATCGTTCTGGAAGACAGATTCCTGCATCAGCTTTGGCGGCGGGGGCAGGCCGGCCTCGCTAAAAAACGAGAGGAACAACCCCGGCACGCCTACGCCGATGTGTTCCAGATCGAATTTGCCCGGCTCGCCGTCGCGAACGGCAGCGATAAAGTCTTTATTTCCGGGTGATTCCGGGAGAATGCGTTCAAGCGTCGAGGCGGCCATGTCTATTGCGGGGCGATCCTCGCGGGCTTTTGCCAGTTCCAGCGCGGCCATATAGGCGTCGAACACCATTCTGTCGGCACCGGGGCGCAGTTGCAGCCGTTCCCAGACCTCGCTGAGAGCAACGAGCAAGGATGGTGCCTCATCCCAGCGCCCGGAGAAATAGGCGGCCCACATGGCTGTCGAGAGCGCCTCGGCCAGGTATTCCATGGGTTCGCCTGGGCGCAAAGCGGATAGGGCTTCACGAACGATGGCAATGCACTGCGCGAAATCGGCTAGCAGAAAATGCGTTACCGCCAGTGTCTGAATGGCCGAGCCGCGTTCGCGCGTGGTAATGCCTGGGATAGCGAGGCGGCGCTGGCTGATCGCTATCGCCTCCACGTGCGCTCCAATGCTCAGGCAAAAGGTCGCCCACTTGTCCAGCGTCATGTCGAGGGCTGCCCAATCTTGCTGCTGCTCGAAAAAGGCTGCTGCCGCCTGGCATGTGAGCAGCCCTTCGCTCTGCTCGGTTTCGCTGATATTGCCGCGCAGAAGTGCATTGCTCAAGAGTCGATCAAGCTGAGCGATACGAAAGCGCCACGACTCGGCTTCATCTCTAGCCTGCTCCACGAACTGCTGAGCCTCGCTCCACAAAGCATCGAGTTCTTTCGCCTCCAGGTGTTCATTCGTATTATAGTAAGCAAGCAAGCGCTTGCGCAGCAGACGTGCGCCGATGAGCGTATCCTGCTGATCCCTGGTGTGCCAGAGTTCCAGGGCGCTACGATACGCTTCGAGCATGCTGTCTCCCCAGACGAGGCTGTCGCCGAGTTTCTCGTATAGGCGCAGGTGTTCGGACTCCGGCGCAAGAACGATGGCGTCGCGCAGGTGTTCTCTGGCCTCGGCGAAGGAGCTGGAACGACCGGCCAGTTCTCCCGCGCGCTCCAGGAAATAGACAGCACGCTCAGTCTCGCGCGGCATGGGTCTGGGTATAGCCGACTGGCGGGCAAGCCTGACCGCTTCGCGATAGTGGTAGGCGATCAGTTCGGCATACGCATCAAGCTGGCCTATCGCCGACGACGCGGCCTCAAGCCAGGCGGCGATTTTGCCATGCAAGCGAATGCGCTCGGCGCGTGAGATGGTGCTGTAGGCCACGTCTCGGATGAGGATATGGCGAAAGGTGTAGGTATCTCCGTCGGCAAGCACCAGCATATCACGGGAGATCAGCCCTTCCAGCGCTGTTTCGATCTGGCGCAGGTTGTACTCGTCAAGCACGGCCTGGAGCATGGCCGGACGAATGCCGCGACTGGCGACCGAGGCGACCTGCAACACCATGCGTTCCTGCCTGTTGAGCAGGTCGATACGCGCCTGCACTGCCGCGTGAACGGTGTCCGGCAGTGTATCAGTCCCGTCGCCGGTCGCGCCGCGCTCGGCCAGCCCGCGCACCAGTTCCAACGCGAAAAAGGGATTGCCGCCGCAGCGTTCAGCGATTTTCTGTCGCATCTCGTCTGAGAGATTTGTTGAGAGGCGCTGGACGAGGTCGCCCGTCTGTGCTGTGGTAAGCGGTTGCAAGGCGATAGAGGTGAAGTTTTGCCGCCCACCACCCCATGTCGGGCGGCGATCCAGCAGTTCGGGCCGGCTCAGCACGATCAGGAGCAGCCGCGCTCGCGTGTGCTGATGTGTGATGTACTCGACCAGATCAAGCATACTATCGCTGGCCCAGTGCAGGTCTTCAAAGATCAGGATGCGCGGGGTCTGCCGGGCAAACGCTTCGATTAACAACCGCCATGCTGCGAAAAGGCTCTCGCGATCAATTGTCGTTGTTGCTTCACTCTCAACACCGAGCGTTGTCAGAATGATGTCGGCGAGGCGGGCCGCGTCCTCGTTCGTATAGCCCGCCTGTGTGAATACACTCATAACAGGCGGTTTACTGATCTCTTGTTCGGCCAGCAAGCCATCGAGCAGGCCGCGCAGGGGCCAGTACGTCAGAGTCTGGCCGTAGGGCAGACAACGCAGACAGCGCACCGCCGCCATCTGAAAGCCCTCGTCAGTGTCGAGGCGGCGCAGGAACTCTTCGAGCAGGCGTGTCTTGCCCGTTCCGGCAGGAGCCACAATCGAGACCAGTTGCGGGCGCTCCTCTTCAATGACCCGCGCTTCCAGCAGTTGCAGCTGCATCAAATCCCGTTTTCTGCCCACGAATGGCGGACGTTTGACGATCCGTGCCTCGCGTACACACTTGAGGGGATAGACGCGCAGAGGTTCGCGCTTCCCCTTCGCCTCGATCAGCCGGGCCTCCTCAAAGACAAAGGCGCTCTGGGCTGCATCGAATGTGCGGGCGCTGACGATAATCTCATCGGCGCTGGCGTTTTGCTGCAAGCGCGCCGCCACGTTCACCGTGTCGCCGGTAATCAGGAAATCGCCGCTGCTGTGGTCGCTTGTTGCCACCACCTCACCCGTGTTGATGCCCATACGCAGTTGAAACGGCTCGCCGAGAATCTCATCGTCGGCAATAGCTTTGCGCAGGATCAGTGCCGACACCAGAGCGCGCTCAGCGTCGTCTTCGTGCGCCTGTGTGAGACCGAAGACAGCCATCACGGCATCACCGATAAATTTTTCGATTGTGCCTCCATGCGCGTCCACGACACGGCGCGCATGTTCATAGTAGCGACCCATCAAGGTCCGTACATCTTCGGGATCAAAGAGATCACCCAGCGAGGTTGAACCAACGACATCGGCAAAGAGAACGGTGACGAGCCTGCGTTCTTCTGGCATAACCCTCTCCTCGAAAACATTATGTGGGTCTGGCCTGTAGCTTCCTGGCAATAGGAATATCCGCCTCGGAGAAATCGTAGCGACCTAACTCTTCGGGCCTGACCCATTGTATCTCCTGATGCTCGTTCAGGTAAAATTGTCCCGAAATGTACTCCACATCATAGGCGAGCAGTTCGATGCTGATGTGTTTGTACTCGAAGATGCTTGAGGCGAAGAACTCTTTGACTTGTGTCCGTATGCCAAATTCCTCTTGCAACTCGCGAGCAAGGCACTGCTCTGGTGTCTCCCCCGGCTCAAGCTTGCCGCCGGGAAACTCCCACTTATTTTCCAGCGCATCGCCCTTTTTGCGCCTGGCAATCAGTATCTGCCCATCAATCTGTATGATGGCAGCGGTGACGGTTTTCATCCTGATCCTTCGAGGGGTGCCAGTAATTCATCTGGCGAATGTAAAGGAATAAGGGAAGCCACCCGCAAGGGGCCGCCCGACCTCTCCACTACCCCCCTGGCTCTACATCTCCCGCTGGCGCTTCCTAATAATGGAACCTGAAGAAGACCCTCGCCGTTATTTGCTCAATCCGACCTGGCTTCCCCGGGCCGAATACCTCCCAGGTGTGAGGATGAGATGTAGAGCCAGGGGCGGGGCATCTGGGTTGGGTGGCTTTCCTTATTCCTTTCATTCAAAAAATAATTTACCTGTACCTCTTAATCCTTAAGCGCTCCCCGTGTCTAACGCTGCCCGTCACTGTTCAATACGTGTGGTATGTCGTCTGGGTCGCAAAATTGAGGAGATGATGGTGAATGTGCAGGTGCTGGCTCGGCCAGCACCTGCACATTCACCATCATCT
>DASTKE010000654.1:0-4980 GCA_035716105.1 Ktedonobacteraceae bacterium
ATTAATACATAGGGCATTGTAGGGGTAATTCTGGTATCTCCATCCGTGAGTTGTAGGGGCGATGCCTTGAGGCCGCCCGTGATGGCCACCTCTGCCGACGGCGGGCGAGCACAAGGCATCGCCCCTACGACTCACGGACGCAAATTCTGTCCAGTACTATGTTCAGCCTTACCACAATTATCCTTTGAAAAAGCAAGGAGTGATCGTATGACAATGGAATCCTCCTCACCCAACGCGGAACGACCGACGTTGCAAGCGAACGCCATTGGCCTGCCCGGCGTGTTGTTCCAGTCCATCACCACGATGGCACCCGCCTCTGCCGTGGCTTTCAGCCTGGGTGCCGCCATTCCCTTCGCTGGAGGCGCGCTGCCGCTGGCCGTGCTGCTCGCTCTCATCGTCTGTTCGCTCATCGCCCTGAACATTGGCGCACTGGCTCGTTACCTGCCATCCGCCGGGGGCTACTTCACCTATGTCAGTCGCGGCCTCGGCGTGCAGGCCGGATGGATGACCGGCTGGCTGTTCAGCCTCACCTACCTGTTAATCGTCCCCTTACAGTTGCTCGTGCTCGGTCCCGTCGCCGATTCGTTCGTCCAGCAATACTTCCATTTCACCTTCGGCACCGCTGGCTGGGCTGGCTGGGCCATGATCTTCGCCGCTATCATCTTTCTGCTCACCTACTTCGGCATCAAGCTCTCCGCCGATACCAGCGTCGTGCTCGGCTGCATCGAGATCGTCGTCTTCGTGCTGCTCTCCATCTGGCTGATCGCGACGGCCAGGGACAACACCGCCGCGACCTTCAATCCCGTCTCCAGCCTTGACCCGCGCCTGGGCGGTTGGGTCGGTATCCTGCACGGCGTGATCTTTGCCTTCCTGGCCTTTGCCGGCTTCGAGTCGTCCGCGCCGCTGGCGGAAGAGGCGCACAATCCGCGTCGCACGGTGCCGCGAGCCATCCTGCTGGCGGCGGTCTCCATTGGCATCTTCTATGTCTTCTGCTCCTACGCGGGCGTTGTCGGCTGGGGCATCACAAAGCTGGGCAGCTATGGTAGCGACCCCAACCCCTGGGGAACGATGGCGAACCGCGTGTGGGGCGTCTTCGGCTTCGTCGCCATCCTCGCCATCCTCAACAGTGCGCTGGCGAATGCCAACGCCGGGGTAAACGCCGCCTCCCGCGTGCTTTTCGCGATGAGTCGCACGCGCACACTGCCCGGGCCGCTTTCGCACATCAGCCTGCGCTTCCGCACGCCCGATATCGCCATCGTCTTCACCATGATCGTCGGCGTGGTCTTCACCCTCTGGCCCGGCTTCGTCTACGGGCCAACCGTCGCCTTCGGACTGCTCGGCATCATCATCACCATCCTGATCCTGGTGGTCTACATGGCAACCTGCCTGTCCGTGCCATTTTTCTACTGGCGCGAGCACCGCCAGCAATTCAACGCATTTCGCCATGTGATCCTGCCGGTCATCCCGTTCATTATATTGATCTTCCCCATCTACGCGCAGTTCGTCCCTGCGCCCTCAGCACCCTACAACCTGGCCGCTCCCATCTGCGCGGCCTGGTTCGTGCTCGGCCTCGTCATCGTCATCATCCTCAGCATCACCGCCCCTCGCTCGCTGGCGAACAGCAGCAGGGTGTATATAGAGGAGGGGTGATATAGTAAGCTGAAAGGCCGCCCGCAAAGGGAAGTTTTTCAGTTTAATACTATTCTCCATTCTCCCGTGAAGTCTGAGGAGTGAAGCGGAAAAGCAGTGCGCTCATGGCGGGCATGGGAAAGGTAACATGCCCACCGTTCAGCGCGTATGTTCCGGCCCTGCTATCCATATGCCCGGCGTCAAACTGCCAGAGCGTGCCGCTGCCGCTTTTCAATAGAGACAAAAGATTGGCGTTGATATTGTACGAGGTGTGGGTATTGTTGGCGACCAGCAGGTAGAGGCTGTTGTCGCTGCTGCGCGTGGTGATCGCCAGTATATCCGCGGTACTGCTTCTACTCTCATAGGTGGGGCGACACCCTTGCAGAGCACGAATGCCCATGCGTACAGCATAGTAAGCGCTTCTGCGTACGCCGGTGGAGCTGATAAGCCCGGTGGGGGTGGTGCCAAAGTCATAGAGCGAGAAGATGTGGCTACCATAGACGTAATCATTGCCGGGCCGCGAGCCGTAGATCAGGTTTTTCACCAGATCGACGCCAAACTCGACCGAGTTGTACTGATTGGTATAGCTACCCCACTCTGTCAGCCAGAGCGGCTCCTGCGCGTGTCCCTCCGCGTTCATCCAGGCATGAACCTGCTCGACATAGCTCACAATGCTTTTATTGTAAATGTGTATATCCATATTATCGAAGCTGTTGGAGCTTGTTTGCAGCACCTGCTGAGGCCAGCGACCTAACACGACGGTGGCCGTGGTGGATGGCGCGTAGACGTGGTATGTCTGACCGGGCAGGTAGGTGCGATAAACGTAATCGATGGCGTCATGGGTATAGCGCAAAAAAGTTTCGTAGTCGGCTTGACTGCCCAGCCAGCCCTGTTGAGGAATGTTCGGCTCGTTCTGCACCTCAAAATCGTTGATGTTGTAGTGGTTGCGAACATTGAGCCAGTAGACGAAGGCGAAGACGTGCTCCCACCACTCGTTCCAGTCTGCTTGCGTGCGCGGGGGATTCGGCGCCCAGGACGGGTTATGCTGGTCGTCCTGGTTGCGCAAGGAAATGATGGTGCGAATGTGCGCGTTCTGAAGCTGGCTGAAGAGGGTGCGAGCGCTGCCCTGCCAGCGCGGCGGCTGCGCCCAGCCGTAATCGCTGCCACCGGCAGGATTGCTCATCACCTGATCCCAGCGCGCCCAGTTGATGACATTGGGGTTGGCCTTGATCTGCGCAATCGAGGGTGAGCCGTAAACGCTGCTGTCGTCCTGCGTTTCCCAGCGCGGCATTCCACCAAAGATGCGATAGGTGTTGATGCCGAGATCGAGCAGGTCGCTGATATCGAAGCGGCTGCTACCCTCTACCGCGCCGATATAACAGGTGCTCTTCCCCCACTGCTTGCCGTCCACGGTAAGAGTTGCGGCTTTCATTTCACCGGGAGCCGGCGCGGGCGTGGCGGGTAGGGCAGGCGTAGCCGTGCCAGGAACCGGGATGATATGACCCGATTGCGAGGACGGTTTCCGCTGCAGGTGCGGCAGAATGTCTAAGATCACCAGCGCAATCAAGATGGCAACCATCACCCGGAACAACGTTTTCGACTTCATCAGACTGTGCCCTATCTACTGGGTAATCAACAGCGCCGCGTGGATATCAGCGAAGGCGAAGAACGCTGTTCCTGACAGAAGCGCAACCAAACCGAATAGCAGCAGCAGCGGTTTGGCGCGCAACAGCAGCGATTGTGCCAGCGTCATCCCCTCGTGTCTCATATCGGCGATATCCTTCAGCAGCGCAGTGGCATACACCAGCAGCAAGATGGCCGCGCCTTGCAGGCCAAACAGCAGGTAGCCCTGTG
The DNA here is from genome assembly GCA_035716105.1 of Ktedonobacteraceae bacterium. Classification (GTDB taxonomy): domain Bacteria; phylum Chloroflexota; class Ktedonobacteria; order Ktedonobacterales; family Ktedonobacteraceae; genus CADDYT01. The sequence continues at coordinate 3,484 of DASTKE010000654.1, forward strand.
CTCCACTGTGGTGGAAGATGCCGAGGTAGAACCAGCAGGCGGCGAGCGAGAGGCCAATCAGCAGAAAGTACGGGTAGTGCGCCCGCAGCGCAAATGGTCGTTGCGCGCCATGCTGCAAACCCTTGACCGTAATCATATACGGTTTCTGCACATGCAGCAGAACCTGGATCAGCGCGCTCCACACAATCGGCCAGCGCGCAATATGCAGGATGATGCTGCGCCAGCTCAGTCCCAACCCGTTAGGAAAATGCCAGGGCCGACTCCAGAGCCAGATGATGAAGGCAATCACAGTGATGGGCAGGCAGTGCAGCAGGAAACGCCAGTAGCTGGCGTGCGCAATTGGCGTGTTGGTAAAGAGCGAGATCAGCGGCAGCGTGAAGAGCAGCAGCATGGCGGTGGACCAGAAGACGTACCAGGTCTGCACGAAAAGAAATTGTATCGACTGGCGCGGTGTGTAGTTTTTGATACATTTCGGGGTGAAGGTAAACAGCACCTGAATCATCGAGTAGGCCCAGGCGAATTGCTGCGCGATATAGGTTTCAAAATTCTCCGGCCCATCCCCGGTGGCGATCACTTCCGGCAGGAAGACGCCTTCGTGTCCTTGCGCCGCCAGAAAGACGGTATCCAGGTGATCTTCGGCGCGGGTCGGCTGGAAGCCTTCGATCTGCTTAATAGCTGCCATATCGTAGGTGCAGTGGCTACCGATGATGAACGGCGTGCGACAAAAGCCAAAGAAGCCCATCTGTAACGGCCCCTGCAGCACCAGTTCCTGTTCCGCAGAACCCCTGGCCGTCCAGGTCTCCGTATTCCCATACACACTGGGAGCCTGCACCCACTTCACATCAGGGTCCAGAAAGAAGCCGAGTACCTTATCCAGGTATGCCGGTACAGGAATGTGGTCGATATCCAGTTGGGTGAAATGGCTGTACAGGTGTCCATAGCAATCGATCCAGCTATTGACGTTGCCGGCCTTCGTCTTGGCCTTGAAAGGCGGCTGCGGCTGGTTCCAGCCCTCTACCTGCTCCTTGCCCCAGCGCGGGTCGTGGCGCGAGAAGTAAAAGACGCCCAGCGAACGGGCCAGCGCCTCGATTTCAGGCGAGTGCTCCTTGTCCACCAGAATCCAGCTATCATGCGGGTAGCGAATGCGTTTCATCGCCACAAGTTGCCGCCTCACAATTTCCAGGCTCTCCGACCCCGGTACGGTCAGGCTAATCACGGCCACTTTCTGTACCACTGTAGGAATGTCCTCCTGCGCGCCCGGCTCCTGTTTCGGACGGCGCATATTGCCCAGGTAAAAGGTATAGAAGGATGGCAGCAATGTCGTCTCGTAGAGAAAGGCAACAGACATGAGCGCGTACAGAATGGGGTTGCCGATATGGCTTGCCGTGAGCCACCAGTGCCAGAAGTAGACGTTGGCCGCGCACCAGATGCCCACCAGGAACCAGTACTGCCGCCGTTGCCGCCTGTTCATAGCAGCCTCCTGAGTCACACGATAGG
>DASTKE010000655.1:0-5369 GCA_035716105.1 Ktedonobacteraceae bacterium
GCCCATCGCCGATTGATCGGCCCGGACCAGGGTCGATCAATCGGCGATGGGCGCGATAAATCGGCCCCTACAAACAATTCTTACTATCCTGGAACGCTAGAAAACGCAACATTTTCTAAAACGAGTTCCTATCCTTATCCTTCGACAGCCCCCATCCTCGTGGCGGGGCTGTTCCTGATCTCAATGGGTCGCAAGATCAGGTAGGCGATGAGGGCAAAGACGATGCCCAATTCGAAGCCGATATCCATGCCGCCAAGGGCCTTCGCCAGCGGGCCGGTCCACAGTGACTGTGACGCGCCCAGGAAGACGCCGATCAGGCCGAAGACGAGGGCGACAATGGCAGCCCAGCCGAGCGGCAATCTCTCCGGCGTGTTCCAGTCATCGACGTTGTAGCGGCCATGACGGAAGAAGAAATGCTCCGCGATCAGCACGATGCCCCAGGGGCCAAGCCAGTAGGCGATGACCAGCAGGAAGCTATCCAGCGTCGCGCTGAAGTTGGTGCTGCCAATGATGGCGATAATCACGTAGATAACGGCACCGACCAGCGTCCAGATATAGCGAGGAACACGCTGGAAGGTGCGTCCGAAGACCTGCACCGAGAGTCCGAGGCTGTAATCGTTCGGAATGTTGTTCGCCACGATGCTCAGGGCAATCAGGGCCAGGATCAGCTTGCCGAAACCACCCAGGGGACTGACAACAGCGGCTAGCAGGCCACCAACGCTGCCGTTGTTAAAGGCGGTGTTCCAGGCAGGCACAGAACCCAGGGCGGATATCAGGCCAAGCCCAAGCGTCTCTAAGAGGACGCAAGGGATGAACACACCCAGGAAGGTCAGCCAGAAAACACGGCTGGACGGCGTATCCTCCGGCTGATTGACGTTGTAGTCAGCCGCGTAGGAACTCCAACCGGTCGCGAAACCGTAGATGGCACCACCGAAGGTGATGAAGGCCGCGACCTCAGCCAGTCCAGAGTTTTTGCTAGCAAAGGCGGTAAAGTGCGGCGCGCCCAGGAACAAGATAATCAGGAACATTACCGCCATCGGTATCCAGGCCCAGCGCTCGTAGCCATGCACGTATTTGTAGCCGTAGATACTGACCAGCGTCGTGAGAATCGCGATCACCAGTATGCCTGCCCACAGGGGAATGGCCCCATTGCTCAGCGCGGTCACAAGCTGAGCGCCGACAATGACGTTCACCGCTGACCAGCCAATGCAAGCTCCGACATTGAACAGCGACATGATGATGGCACCCACCCAGCCAAAGGAGAAGCGTGAGATGGTCATCTGGCGCAGTCCCAGTTTTGGACCCAGGGTCGAGAAAAAGGCGACGGGCAGCACACCGAGCGCGTTAAAGATAATGATCACGATGAAGCTGTCCCAGAAGCCCATGCCAAAGAACGTGGGTAAGGTCCCCAGGGCGACGGTCGAGATCACCAGGTTGGCCGCGAACCACATCGTGAAGTTATCGAGGATGCGGACGTGGGCGCGAGTGGCAGGAGACACACGCTCTATACCGTGCGTCTCAATGCCAGTCTCAAGTTGTGGAATATTTACCGTTTCGGAAGCCATGTAGCCCTCCTGTGAAGAGTAGAAGAACACCAATCAAATCAATAAGTGCTTTCTACCACCTTGATAACGATGTCTGCCAGATCAGAGTAATGGCTTTGCCCAGCATCCATCATTGCAGGGGAAGAATATGCATCAAGTATACCAGAATGATAGCAAACTAGCTAGTCCTTTTCACTCCATAGAACGGAAGAGATTCTGGCAATTTGTACTAGACATGAACAAGGCTCTAGACGATAAGCTTAAAAATGGGTACAATGGCTACTAAATACATCATATCATCATACATTTGCACGCAACCCGGAAGACGTTGTTGGTATAGATTGAGTGCATGGCAATCCAAAGGCGCTCCGGGCTGCTTGCCCGCGGGTGTCGTGTTTTCTTTTTTGTGTCAAACAGGGAATCGGGTGCGTACATTTCGTACATATCCCACCAGGGCCAGGAGGGTTCTATGTCTTCCAAAGGAAGCTCGTCTGGGAGCAAAACTACCGGTCAGGTAGGCAATGTTTCTGGAAGGAGCAATCAGCAGCAGGCGGCAGAGATCACGTTCGAGCAGATTCAACGCGAGAATGCAGGGCTACGCGAGCAACTCGCGGAAAGCGCGCAGGAAATTGCGCTCCTTAACGAGGTTATTTCAACGGTTGGCTCAACATTGAAGCTTGATGAGGTGCTTCGTCACCTGGTGGATACAATTGCACGGGCGATCTCTTGCCATGCCGCGTTTATCTATCTCTATGATAGGGAGAAAGAACGTTTGATTCTGGCCAGTACAAGCGAGCAGTACCGGCACCTGGTCGGCAAAATTCAACTGGCGCTGGGCGAAGGGATCACGGGTTGGGTCGCCCTCACGCTCAAGCCAGCTATCGTCAAAGAGGATGCGCTGGACGATCCGCGTTTCCAGTACTTTCCCAATCTGGACGAGGAAAAATTTCAATCGCTCATGACCGTTCCCATCGTAACGAAAGATCGGCGGTTGATCGGCGTAATCGCCACGCGCACCATCGCGCCCTACGAATTTACCGAGCAGCACCAGATATTCACCAGCAACGTCGCCGCCCTGGTGGCGGGAGCGATTGAGAACGCGCAGCTCTACGAGAACACACAGCGCAAGCTCAGTATCCTCACCTCACTCTCGGTGCTCAGCCAGACCATCAGTTCCGGCCTCTATCTCGACGATATGCTGCGCACGCTGGCGACGCTGACTGTGCAGATTATGGAATGCGACCTCTGCATCATTATGCTGCTGGACCAGGCCAAAGGGCGTTTAACTGTACGCGCTTCGTCTCCAACCTTTAATGACCGCGTGCTCGCCTTTCAGTCCATCGATGTTGACCGGCACATGTGGGAGAAGCTCAATGTGTTCAGCACACAGAATCAGATGGCAGAGATGAGCGCGCACACACTCGAACAGCTGAATCCGCTAAAAGATGGTCACTATAAAGCGTTGACCTCCGCCCCGCTCGTCGCGGGAACCGAGCACCTGGGACTCATCAACTGCTATTCGCTCAGAGCACGCCGCTATACTGCCGATGATCAAACCCTGCTCAACACGATTGCCAATCAAACGGCGATAGCGATCAAAAACAGCCACCTCGTCGACCTGCTGGCCCAGAAAAATCTGGTGAAGGGCTTTTTGGACGATCTCATGTACGGCACCTATGACTCTGAAGAATCGCTGCGGCAGCGGGCCAACTTTCTTGGCTGCGATTTGAGCAAACCGCACGTCGTGGTCATGATCGAGGTAACGCAACTCGACAACAGCGGCCAGGAGGAAAGTGTCACAGAAATTGCTTCGAGTACAGCGGCAAATGGCTACCACCAGGGCAACGGCGCTCCTGGAGGAAAAACAGGCGACTACGGAGCCTCGCTAGAGGAAAATAGGCTGGTCGCGCATAAACGCATTAGCGGCATGGTCAAGCGGCGCATTCAGGAAAACTATCCTGGCTCGCTGGTTCACGAACACGAGAATCTGCTGACCTGCGTCGTCAGCCTGAGCAAAGACCCCACGGCCTCGCGTCTCAAAACGTGGCTACGCGATCTTTCCCGCCAGATGCGCCTGGAACATCTTGTACGCCTCTCCATCGGCGTCGGCAACCCCTGTCACACGCTCAGCGACTACCGGCGCGGCTTCGCCGAGGCCAGCGAAGCGCTGCAAATGGGGCAGAGCCTTAACCGCGAGGGAGGTGTCACACATTTCAACGATCTAGGCGTCTATCGCTACCTCTATAAGATCGCCCGCATGGACGACCTGCGCGATATGTACCAAGATCAGGTTGCTCGCATCTATAACTATGACCGCCGCAAAGGGACCGATCTGCTCGATACGCTGGAAACCTATCTGGAATGCGCGGGCAACCTGACCAAAACATCCAGCCGCCTGTTCGTGCATCGCAACACGCTGATCCAGCGTCTGGAACGCCTGCAATCACTGTGCGAGATCGACCTGCAGGAGCGCGCCAACTGGCTCACCCTCCAGGTCGCCATCAAAGTCTTCAAACTACGCTCAAATGGGGCATAATGCTGCAACAGGCGAATAACGAACATGCCCAGGTGGAAGCAACGCTTTCACCTGGGCATGTTCGTTATTCGCCTGTTGCAGAACTACACAGCACCAACTGCCGCTGGGAGATCCTCCGGCACGATATCATCAACCGCCTCAACAGGCGTGGTCGTCTTCTTGCTGGGTCCACCTCGCAGTTCGATCTCTTTCAGGAAGAGCACCGCGATCAGGCCGACGATCATCAGCACAAAGCTGAAGATGAAAACGTCGTGGATACCCGCTGTCAGGCCAACCTTGACCGCCTCGATCAACTGGTTGAAGATTGCTAATCCCTGCGCGCCACGAGCGGCAAAGGAAGCTTGCAGTTTCGTCAGCGCGTCTGGTTGCAGCAGAATTTGCGGGTTGTTGAAAATCGACAACACCTGCGCGGGTACCGCCTGCTTCACCAGCGCTGGCAGCGCGTTCTTGTAGGCTGGCAGGTACGCTGATGTCATGACCGAACCCATGGCGGCCAGACCAATCGTACCGCCAATCGAGCGGAAGAAGACCAGCGCTGAGGTGGCCTGTCCGATCTTACGCGGCAGTGCATTCTGCACAATCAGAGTGTAGAGCGACATGCTGAAACCCATACCGAGGCCAAGCACCAGCATGGACCATATGACATCGGTGTTGGTGGAATGTACATCCAGCCGCACCAGCATCCACGAACCAACGATACTGATGACCATGCCTGCGATGGCGATCCACTTGTAGTGGCCCAGGCGCGAAACAAGCTGCCCCGAAACCACGCTGCCAACAATCGAAGTTAGCATCAATGGCGTCAGCAGCAGGCCGCTGTTGGTGGCCGAAACGCCGACGACGCCCTGGACATACAACGGGATGAAGAAGATGCTGCCGAACAGCGCCATACCGAAAACGATGGTTACGAGCGTCGAGACAGAGAAAATGCTGTTCTTGAACAGGCTCGGCTCGATGATCGGCTGGCCTCCGCGTCGCTCAAGCATCGCCTCGTAGATCGTAAAGGCGGTCAGAGACGCAGCCGCGAGGGCGAAAATGCCAATGGTCTGCACCGAGAGCCAGGCATATTGGGTACCGGCCCAGGTGAAGCCAAGCAGCAGGGGAACCGTGCCGAGCGTAAGCAAGGCTGCTCCGATATAGTCGATAGAAACGTTCTTCGCGTTAGTGCGCAATGTCGGCATCAGGAAGATCAGCACGAGCATGGCGATGATGCCAATCGGCAGGTTGACGTAGAACACCCAGCGCCACGAGGCATTCTGTGTGATCCAGCCCCCCAATGTCGGGCCAAC
>DASTKE010000656.1:0-2924 GCA_035716105.1 Ktedonobacteraceae bacterium
CTCTTTATTTCAGACCGAACCAGGGGCCGTTGCGGAAATCGTCGAAGAAGATGTCTTTGTCTTCGGGTTCGATGTTCTGGATGTTGTCGCCTGCCTCTTGCGCGAGCTGGTAGTAGTGGTCGCACTGGCTTTTCTGGCCGAGGGCGGCGTAGGCTCTGGCCATGGCTTCGTAGGCGTAGGCGAGGTCGAAATCGCCGATGTGCTCCTGCTGGCAGATGCGCAGGCAGCTTGTGGCGTAGGCAAGGGCAGCCTGCGGCTGGTTGAGCACGGCGTAGACGTGTGAGAGGAGCCAATCTCCTCTGGTGAGATGGGTGGGGGTGCCAACTTCTTCCCAGTGATAACGTGAGGCGTGGGCGGCGTGAACCATGCCTTCATCTTCCGCCTGGGTGCGCTCTGGCTTACTGAGAATATCCCAGACGAGATGGTTGGTCTGGCGAGCGAAGGTCTCGTGCCAGCTACGGGTGGTTTCTGTGTCGGGTGTGAGTATGTTCATTGAAATAGCGCCTTTCTCTACAAATGTCCTGTCTCTTCTTTCTTTTTCTTGCTGTTTGATGTGGAAATATACTGTCAGAAGTCAGGCGAAATAACCCTGTTTGTGCTTTGATCGTAAAGTAAAAGAGAAGGGATATGACAGGCCAACGTAGGGGCCGATTGATCGCGCCCATCGCCGATTGATCGGCAAATACCTGTTTTGCCGATCAATCGGCCCCTACAGGTTTCCATCTGATTTGATAGTGTGAGATAAGGCGTTCTGAAGATGAAGAAGGCGAGACAGGGTGCGAATGAGCGGCGCGAGCGGACACTGGCGCTGGAACGACAGGTGGAGCGGGTGCGGCGACGGTTGGATATGCTGACCGGGCGGAGCAATGGCTTGCGGTCGATGCAGTTGTTGATTTTTATTGGCGGTGTGCTGGTGAGCGTGGTGGCGCTGCTGGCGGCACGCTGGTTGGGCGTGGTGGGTTTTGTGCTGGTGGGCGTCGGGTTGTTGTGGGCGATCCGTGTCAACCGGCAGGTCGACCGCAGCATTGTACGCCATCGCATCTGGCTGCGGGTGAAGCAGGCGCAGCTTGCACGGATGCGACTGGATTGGGACGCGCTTCCGGCCTCACTGATACGCGAGCACGAGGAAGATAGGGACCATCCCTTTGAGGTGGACCTGGATATCACGGGTGAGCGCTCGCTGCATCGCTTGCTGGACGTGGGCGTTTCGTTTGATGGGCGCTACCGCCTGCTCCGGTGGCTGCTGAATACGACGCCTGATACGGAAACCATTCAGCGGCGGCAGGCGCTGGTGCGGGAACTCGCGCCCATGTCGCTCTTTCGCGAGAAGCTGATGCTGCACTCGCTGTTCGCGACTCGCTATGCGCCTGAGCACCTGGATGGCGACAAGCTGTTGCTCTGGCTGGACGAGCATTCGTCGTTCAAGGTGCCGCGCTCGGCCTTGCTGGTGCCGACACTGCTGTCGGTGCTGACACTGGCGCTGGTGGTATTGTACCTCGTGGGCCAGCTTGCCCCGGTCTTTTTCCTGCTTTCTATGCTGCTCTCGCTTGGCTGGTACCTGGCAACGCGCAAGAGCCGGGGCAATCTGATGGCCGATGCCCAGTTTTTGCGCGAATCCTTCGGGCAGCTCAACACGATTTTCTCCTATCTTGAAATGTATCCCTATGGCAGGCACGAGCGGGTCAGGAAGCTGTGCGAGCCATTTTTTGTTGATCGCGCTCGTCGACCTTCTGTGTTGTTGAACAGGCTGTCGCGCCTCGCCTCGGCGGCGGTGCTGGAACAGGGCGAGATTCTGGGGCTGGTGGTGAATGCCCTGCTGCCCTGGGATGTCTATGTTGCCTACCAACTCAATCGCTGCCGCGAACAGGTGGCGCAGAAGCTGCCCATCTGGCTTGATGCCTGGTTCGAGCTGGAGGCGCTCAGTTCGCTGGCGAATTTCGCCTACCTCAATCCTGACTACACCTTGCCTGAGATTGTCGAGCATAGTGAGCAGGTGGAGCAGGGAGCGTCTTCTGAACTGTTCTGTGCGACGAGCCTGGGGCATCCATTGATTGCGGCGGAGCGAAAAGTGACCAATGATGTGCGCCTGGATGCTATGGGTGAGATCATGATGGTGACTGGCTCGAATATGGCGGGTAAGAGCACGTTTTTGCGCACGCTGGGCATCAATCTCTGCCTGGCCTACGCGGGTGGCCCGGTCAACGCGGCCCGTATGCAAACAGGGCTTTTCACGATCTACGCCTGCATCAAGGTCAGCGATTCGCTGGCCGATGGCTACTCGTACTTCTATGCCGAGGTGCGGCGGCTCAAAGGCTTGCTGACGAAGCTGGAACAGAACGCCGCTCCTGACGAGCTGCCGGTGTTGTATCTGATCGACGAGATATTTAAAGGCACGAATAACTACGAACGGCTGATCGGCAGTCGCGCCTACATCCGGTCGCTGGTGGGCAAGCACGGCGTGGGGGCGATTTCGACCCATGACCTGGAACTCGTCAGGCTCTCCGACACGCTGTCGGTCATTCAGCACTTCCACTTCCGTGAAGAGGTGATCGATGGAAAGCTGGTCTTCGATTACCGCCTGCGTCCCGGCCCCTGCCCGACGCGCAATGCGCTGAAGATCATGCAACTGGAAGGGCTGCCGGTGGAGTAGCATCTTTATGTGCCGGGGCGGAAAAGCGGCGTCAGCAGGTTTGCGCCGGATATGCCGCAGGTGTTTGCCAGGCAGCCGAGATTCCAGAGGGACTCGATGGTGGCAAGCAGGCTGTAGTGGTTATAGGAGGCGCGGCCCAGGCTGATGTGACGCGGTCCCGAAGAGGTGATGACGATGATGGGGACGTTGCCGCCGCCTAATGCCGTGCCTTGAACGCCCGTCGGCCCCTTGCAGCAGCCAGCGTTGCTGCTTTCGCTTTCATCCCAGACGATGA
>DASTKE010000657.1:0-2153 GCA_035716105.1 Ktedonobacteraceae bacterium
GCTATGGCTGGTTTTTCTCATGGGAACTGTGTTGCTGACAGGCGTTCTGGCACTCTATCGCTTCCAGACCCCGGCGCGCCAGCAGACAGGCTGTAGTAATATCGCGGCGCAGCCCGATTACCTGAGCACGGAAAGCGAAGCCGATGCGATTGCCGCCATCGATTACGCTCATTCGCTGGAGGGTCTGTCGCCGCTGCACCTGCCAGCCCACTTTTACCGGCTCGGCCCTGTGCGGCAGCAGTTTGTGTTGCTCAACCTCGAACGCGCAGCCAGGCATATCGCACCGCTGCACCTGGACGCGAACCTCTCGCAGGTAGCATTCGCCTATAGCCAGCAGTTATTGAACCTGCATTTTTTTTCGCACACAAGCCCGATTAGTGGCACCTTTGGAGAACGCATCGATGCCAATCCCACGCTCGCCAACCACTACGCGCTGGCGGCGGAGAATCTGGCCGGTAATCCGGTGCCGGGTGCGGGAGCCATGTACGAGTATATGTACGACGATGCGGCTGAAAACTGCGGCCACCGCGACACTATCCTCAATCCAGCGCTCAAGCTGGTTGGTATCGGTTGGCTGCGCGGTGGCCCGTATGGCAGCGTCTCCGTGCAGGAGTTCCTCTCCTCCGCGTCCTGGAACCCCTACACTGGAGCGCGGCCCGATACGCGGCCTCCGCGTATTACCCTGCGTATCAGCCGTTCTTCCTTCTCCTTTCTCCACTGCCAGGCGTTCGCCAGCGACAACGTGGGCGTTGTGCGCATCACCTGGTTCCTGGACCACTTGAGTGTCCGGCCAGCCGTGACCGGCAGCAGTTGGATGCTCGACCTGCACCATCTCGCCTCCGGCTCGCACACCATCCTCGCCTACGCCGTCGATGGTGAGCAAAACTATGGTGTGGCACGCTATGTGTTCACCGTGCCTTCATAACAGAGAGCGAAAGGCGTATAATTGGGTATAGGGAAGGAGATGGAAGAAGGGCGGAGGCAAGGGAATGTATGGAAGGGAAACGTATGCAATTCTCATTTCAGCTCATGAATGAAAAAGATGCTGTTGCCGTTCTCTCGTGGCACTACGAGGAGCCGTATGCTATCTATAATATGGCAGACGATTTTCTGGATATCGCCGCCGCCAAAGCGGATATGCTGGACAGGCGTAGCCCGCACTATTCGGTGCGCAACGAGCAGGGCGAACTGATTGGCTTCTTCAGCTTCGGCTCTTCGGGCTATGTCACGGCCTATGACGAGCCTCACCTGTATAGCGAGAACAACACGATTACCTTCGGGCTTGGCTTGCGACCAGACCTGACGGGGCAGAGCAAAGGGTTGGGACTGGCCTTCGTCAACGCGGGCCTCGATTTTGCCCGGCAGCAGTTCGCGCCGGATTTCTTCCGCCTCTTCGTGATGACGTTCAATGAACGGGCGATCAAGGTCTACGAACAGGCTGGTTTCCAGCACGTGCGCGTCTTCAAGCGCGTCTATCAGGGACACAAAGACGAATTCCTCGAAATGAGCCGCCCGGCATAACAATGGAGCAGCGTGTGCGCCATCATGGTAGGGGGCGCTATCGCAGGCGTGACCCTTGCGGTCGCCCTGGATTAATGAGTCCTGGCATCATTCAATGCACTGGCGTCGATGTTGAGTCTAGCTCGTCATCGACCGCCAGTCCGCGAATGTGCGTGATCTCATTGAGAGTGAGCAGCACGGGATAGCTGCGGCTCAGGTCGATATCGGTGATCGAGGTGTTGCCGAAGCGGAATTGCCGTCGCCGGTTGAGATCGATTTCGAGCAGGAAACAGATCAGCACGCCGAGAAAGCCGCCGTGCGTCGACCAGAGCACTGTTCCCGCTGGATAGGATGTGCGCCAGCGTTCCAGGGTGTGCGCAGCCCGGTCGCGCACCTGCATTAACGTCTCACCTCCGGGTGGGGCGATAGTAGGGTCGGTACGCCAGCGGCCCACCAGTTCTGGTTCGTGCGCCTGCACGTCAGCATAAGTGAAACCCTCCCATATGCCCAGCGATGTTTCGCGCAGGTCGCTATCTTCCCAGACAGGCAGGTCGTGATGACGCGCAATGGCTTCGGCGGTGACGCGAGCGCGCTGCAGGTCGGAAGAGACGATGGCATCGATAGGTTCCGAGGCCAGGCGCTGGGCCACTGCC
>DASTKE010000658.1:0-4961 GCA_035716105.1 Ktedonobacteraceae bacterium
GCCGTGGCCGTCGCGTTGGTGTTGTTGGTAGCAATCTGATTGTTACGAATGACGAGGAAGCCAACACTGCCCACGATCAGCAGCAGCACGATAACCACAATCAGGACGACCAGACCGGTAGAACGTCGCTTTGGCTGCTGTGGTGCCTGCGGGGGTACGCCATAGCTGGGCAGACCACCACCCGGCGTCATGCTCTGATTGACCGGAGGCGGGGGGGGATAGGCCATCTGATCCGCCTGATTGAATGCTGGCGGATACGAAGGTGGAGGCGGGGGCGTATAGGATGGCTGTCCATAGGCGGGATTGGGCGATGGGGGTGGTGGATAGCCGCCAGAACTTGCCGCCGGATACGTGGGCTGATTGCCCTGGTTGTACTGTGGGAAATCCGGCGAAGAAGACTGATAGCCCTGCATCGCATTCGCGCCATAGGCCGTCGAAGGAGACGGGGGTTGCTGACCAGACGCGGCAATAGTGGGATCGTAGCTCGAACTGCCCTGAGCTGGTCTCTGTCCCTGCATCTGACCTGGACTCGCGTACATTGTCGACTCATACTGCGAACCACTGCCGGCATTTGCTTCGTAGGTATAGGGAGTATCCCCAATACGGATGACATCGCCGGAACTCAGCTGGCGCGGCACACCGCGTTCCAGTCGCTGCCCATTGACAAATGTCCCGTTGGTACTCCCCAGATCGGTGATGCTATAGCTCTGCCCATCCGTGCGAATCTCGGCGTGATGCGACGAAGACTTTGCATCGTTTACAACCAGTTGATTGTCTGGTGTGCGTCCAATGGTCAACGGCGTTGGGCCAAGCACGATTCGCCCATTCGGGCCATTAAGTACCGCTTCCATGTTCCACTCCTTTGCTCGAGCGACTAAAAAACGGAATATGAGAACAGAACAGATTATGTATCAGGTTGTTAGTCTAACACACCCGGCAGGGCATGTCGAGTGAATTATTTCACATCTACGCATGAATACTGAGAGTCCAGCCTGAGACGGGTGCGGTTCCTTTTGTTGCGCGAGGGGGAGAGTTGTTGCAGAGAGGGAGCGAACCGTCTCCGTCCCCCGGACGGCCTCCCGCAAGGGGCCTCCCAGCTCTCCTCTGCAACAAAAGGAACTGCACCCACCGCCCCCCGAACTCTTTTTAAAGTTGCCAACATACTGTACACTGTTCTTAACCATCTAGCGTACTATATCGGCTAGTTCAGCAACTCCTTCTGGACATAGGACGTATATCGTTTGTTGAGAGCAACTGCGAATAGACTGAATGTTTATAGACGGAGGATATCTGGTGGAAGAGATTGTACCTGAATATAACGAGAACACGATTATCAGCACCAGTCGCTTGACGAAAGCTTTTGGCAGCCTGGTCGCTGTAAATGATCTTCATTTGCAGGTCATGCGCGGTGATGTATTTGGCTTTCTCGGCCCCAATGGTTCGGGAAAAACCACCACCATTCGTATGCTGCTCGGCCTGATTCGTCCGACGGCAGGACGGGCGGTCATCTTTGGCATGGATAATGCCCAGCAACTCTCGCCTATCCTCGAACGTATTGGAGCCATCGTGGAGATGCCCGTCTTTTACCCCTATCTTTCCGGTTCCGATAACCTGCACGTGATTGCCGCCGCCTCTGGAATGCTCCAGGGCAGCGCTAACAACCAGCGCATCGCGGAGGTGCTTGAGATCGTGGAACTGCGTCGCCACGCGAAGCAGGCGTATCGTACCTATTCGCTGGGCATGAAGCAGCGCCTGGGCATCGCCGCCGCGCTGCTCGCCGACCCCGAACTGGTGCTGCTGGACGAACCCACCAATGGACTTGACCCGCAGGGCGTCTTTGAGATTCGCCAGTTGATCAAACGGCTTTCTGAACTGGGCAAAACCATCTTTCTCTCCAGCCACATTCTCTACGAGGTGCAGCAGGTATGCAACCGTGTGGCTATCCTCCAGCGCGGCAACCTGGTGAAGCAGGGTGCTGTCAGCGATTTGCTGCAAAGCGATGAGCGGGTCGAACTGCGCTTCAACAACGCGGACGAAACGCAACAGGCACTGACACAGTTGCAGCGCTACCGAGAACAGGGAATAGCGTGGATGAGCGAGATTCACACCGAGACGGACAAGAAGGGGCAGACGATCATTTCCGTTGCCGCGCCCATCAATCGCTCAGCAGAGATGAATGCTCTGCTGGCACGCAACAATCTGTTCGCCGCCGAACTGCGTCCACACGAGGGCAGTCTGGAAGAGGTCTTCCTCGAACTCACTTCGCCGGATGCCTCCACGAGCAGTCGTCCCGGTATGGTCGCGCTGGCCGGAAAAGAACTATATCCCCAGACACAGTTGACAACAGCGACGCCGGAAACGTTGGGAACGCCAGGAATGATAGGAACGATGGAATCGACTGGATTCCACACACGCACAGGCGACGGAAAGCGAGAGATGCGATGAAGCTTGCACAATCGACCATGCCGGAAGCGCAGCCACCCCAGCCACCCACACTCAGGCACACGCGCACCAGTTCCGTGATGATGGGACGACAGGATTTTCTCAGCGTTGTGCTGCGGCTGACAAGTACAGAATTGTACAAGATACGGCGCAGAGCGATGTCAAAAGTGATCCTGATCGTCAGCGTCTGCGTTATCTTCTTTACTTTCCTGCTCGTCCCCTTCATCTCGCAGGAGCAGCTTCACCTGCCGCTCTCACTGACCGTGGCGGTTGAGGTACCACGGCTGCTGGGAGTCATTTTGATCATCATTCTGGCTGGCTCCATCGTTGGCGGCGAGTATGGCATTGGAACGATCCGCCTGATGCTCACTCGCGGACCAACGCGCACGCAGTTTCTGCTGGGCAAAATTGGCGCCGCCCTGGCTTGCGTCGTGCTGGGTTTGCTCTTCATGGTGCTATTTGGTCTCCTGATGGGGCAAATCCTGAGTCTCTTTTTTGATGCCTCGACCAACTGGCAATTCTTGAGCCTGGGCTGGCTCGGACATGCGCTCCTATACATCTTCTCCGCCATACCTGGCCTGTTTGTCTACGCGATGATGGCGCTTTTCCTGGCCACGCTTGGACGCAGTTCAACGGCAGGAGTGGCGGGAGGTATCGCCTGGAGCTTGCTGGAACCAGTGCTCGGCCTGCTCGTCAGCACCATTGGCCAGCGAATGCAGGGGGCGCTCGGCTCGTTCTTCACCGCCGTACCAGATTACCTGATTAGCAATAACGTTGACGCGCTCTTGCAAAACCAGAGCCTTTTTCTGACACATGACTCGCCTGCAACGCTGAACAGCCTGCACGCGCTGCTCGTCCTGCTCGCCTACGCGGTAGTGTTCATCGGCCTCGCATGGGGGCTCATGGCGCGCCGGGATGTGACGAATTAACCCGAACGACATGCTCAATACAACACGCATAAAGGAATATGCTTACTCACTTGGCTTCGACATGGCGCGCATCACGGGCGCGGAAGATTTTCCCGAAGCAGAGCGCATCATCAAGGAACGCATCGCGCAGGGCTTGATGGAGGGTCTGCCGTGGTTTACAGCAGAGCGTTCCGAGGTCTCGTGTCATCCCGATGCCTTGCTGCCCGAAGCGCAATCGATCATCGCCCTCGCCATGTTTTACCTCACCGAGCAGCCTGACGAAGCAGAAAGCGGCGGTGCGCCACGAGGACATATCTCACGTTATGCCTGGGGCGATGATTACCACGAAATAATCAAGCCAAAGCTCCAGCAGTTCGCCACGTGGCTGCGCGAATATGCGCGTGAGGAGATCGGCGAAGAGGCCGAAACCCGGCTCTTTGTCGATACGGGACGCATGGTCGACCGTGCAGTGGCGCAGCGAGCAGGACTGGGCTGGTATGGGAAAAACAACAATATTCTCACCAAAGGTTGGGGTTCGTGGGTCTTTCTGGCCGAAATCGTGACAAACCTGCCATTGAGCGTCGATGAGCCAGTCAAAACCAACTGCGGCAGTTGTGAAATCTGCCTCCATGCCTGTCCCACCGCTGCCCTGCCAGCGCCCTATGTGCTGGATAACACGCGCTGCATCTCCTATCTCACCATTGAGCTACGCGGCAGCATCCCGCTAGAACTGCGCCCACTGATGGGCAATCTGATCTTCGGCTGCGATATTTGCCAGCAAGTGTGTCCGGTCAATCAGACGGCGGAGAAGCGACTTGGCTTGCGCCCAACTCCCACAGGACAGTTGGTGCCTGCATCCCAGAAGACAGCAGGCGGGCGGCAGCCGCTGATCCAACTTCGCCCGCGCCCTGAATTTCAGCCACGCTCCACTACCGGCAGCAGTCCAGAACTGATTCCCTTGCTCTCACTGACGGAAGAGCAATTTCGCGAGCGCTTCCGGCACAGCCCGATACGGCGCACTAAACGCCGGGGCTTTCTGCGCAACGTCTGTGTCGCGCTAGGGAACATCGGAGACCCGCAAGCCATTCCAGCACTGATTGAAGCGCTCCACGATGCAGAGCCGCTCGTTCGGGGTCACGCCGCGTGGGCGATCGGTCGCATCGGCAGCAAATTATCTCAGGACGCCCTTGAAGTGGCCCTAAGCACTGAAGAAGACACGGAAGTATGCAAAGAAATACAATGCGCTTTGGGCTATATAGCAGAGAACGCTTTTCAGCCCTGACAAGCATTCCATGGATACCAAAAACAAAGAAGCCAACAACGATGTTGCTGGCTTCTTTGTTCAGTTGTCTGTTTGCTGTGCCTTTGACACGCTCAAGATATGCAGACCTCACTTTTGCCGAGACCCATGCCGCCAGAAGCCGTCTTTTCCAGACTAGCCACACGGCAGACTAGGCGAACCACGGGAAGACAAGCCGTACGATCATTAGGGCCGCTTGGCTCAGTCGGTTACCCGACGTACACCGGCGGTCTATCTACCAGGTGCTCTTCCTGGGATCTTGATCTCACGATGGAGATGGGAAGCGTCATCTTGGGAGCGGCTTCGCGCTT
>DASTKE010000659.1:0-3074 GCA_035716105.1 Ktedonobacteraceae bacterium
CGAGGCAGCCACCTCTATCAGGCGCGCCCTCGGCGTTGCCCGTGCCATGCACAATGCCCCCTGTCTCGGTATGGCCCTGCTGGCACTGGCAAACTTGCGCATTGCCCAGGCACGAGCGCTCCCGCAAAAGCACCTCGACACGCGCACAAGGCTCCTGGCGCACGCACGCCAGGACATCCAGCGCGCCCTCACCCTTCCCGGCCTGGAAGCCGAAACCCATACTCGCTCCCTGCTGACCCTCACAGAGATCGCATCCCTGTTAGAAGAAACCGACGCAGCGAAAACGCTAGCCCAACAGACCATCGAAGAGGCACAGCGCTACGAACTGGTTTCAGTCGAGCAGGCGGCAAGAAAACTCTTGTAATTGACACCCATAAACGCCGATTTAAACCCGGGCAGGCCACCCGCCAGGGGTGGCCCCAGAAGCGTGAACGGAAGCCCGGGCAGGCCACCCGCCAGGGGTGGCCCCAGAGGCGTGAACTGAAAGGGGCATACGGCTTGCAGGCCACCCGCAAGGGGATGGCCCTACTCGAGACGACGCGGCTCGTAGAGCCGCATGGCGGACGTATAGAGTAGGGCCATCCCCTTGCGGGTGGCCTTTAGTTAACGCCTATGGGGGTGGCCCTACTATACGCGCAGCCTTGCGGCTCGTAGAGCCGCGCTGGATATAGTAGGGCCACCCCTTGCGGGTGGCCTGTCCGGGTTTATCGGGTGGCCTGTCCGGGTTTATCGGATGGCCTGCCGGATTCTATCAGGCGGCAGGCAAAACATCCACAAAAATTGCGATGTTTGTCCCTGTTTCTGGCGTCCTCTTTCGCAATATACAATATCACTCTCGTACTTGTCGTGATGACACACCACCAAATTGCGCCCAAAACGCCTCGTGCGCACCCCCAAATCCTCTATACTTGCTACAGAACATATGGGATAGGGCCTGAGGTCCTCGGCTCTCTCCCATTGCATCATTTTTATGTACGCTATTCGATGCTGGAGGAACTGGCTATGCAACATGTCATGCTTGATCTGTACGACTGTAACGCGCAATTGCTTGCCAACGAGGCATTTTTGCGCCGGGTGCTGGACGAGTATCCCGATCTGATAGGCATGGAGAAGGTCAGCCCTGTGGAACTGCGCTACATTGCGACCAGCGATCCACTGGACGCGGGACACTCCGGCTTTGTCATCATCGCCACCAGTCATGTCAGCCTTCACGCCTGGCCCGCGTACAGGATGGTCAACATGGACATCTTCTCCTGCGAGCCGTTTGACCGCGAGGTAGTGACGCGCTTCGCCATGACCACCTTCCAGGCGCGAAATGTGGAGGTGCATGTCGTGGAACGGGCCACGCGCTCGCCTCGTCGTGCTGAGCGAAACCGGGCGAGGAGAGAAAGACCAGCAGTGGAGCCGGACGAGTTTCCTGGCCGAAAAAGTCCGTTTGAGATACCGGATATCGTCTTTTGATGTGATGCGTCACGGTATGGAGTGATGCCGGCAGGGTATCACGAGGTGTATCCGTATGAAAATGAAGGTTATCGCCACCTGTGCGTTTTTCTTGAATACCGTCCTTTTCGCGACCTACTATTCTGTGGCGAAGGAAGCCCTGGGGCGCATAGAACCCATCGTGTTCACCTACTTCGAGGTCATGGCGCTTGTTCCGGCAGGGCTATGCATTCTGGTGCTGTGCTGGCAGGATATCAACCGGCAGGTTCTCAAACGCGGCGTGCTGCTCGGCAGCAGCCTGTGCCTGGCGATCTTTACCATCGCGGTCGCGCTCAAATATACCAGTGCGACCGGCACCGCCTTTTTCCCGGCATTGAACGGCTTTCTGGCCGCCTTTGCCGCCTGGATATTCTTCCAGCGACCAATTACAAAGGCGACCTGGTTTGCCGGTCTGCTCTCCGTCGTCGGCGCGGCGCTGCTGATTATGAACTCGCCGATGGGCGGCGCACGCGGCGCGGTGATCGCTTTCGTGGGTGGTCTGCTGTTCACGGGCTACGTCTTTCTTTCTGAGCACCAGCAGCAGGACGAGACCAATCACTGGCCCCTGTTCGCTATCGAACTGCTCACCATGGCGGTATGGGCCAACCTGATCGTGCTGCTGTTCGGCGACTGGCAGGCGGTTCACCCGGCAATGCCGAAGGATGTCTGGGTTATTCTCTATGTCGCGGGCGCGTGTACCTTTATTCCAACGCTAATCGCTGCCGGAATGCAGAAGTACATTTCCGCCGTCACCGTCTCGTTCATCTATATTCTGGAGCCGGTGCTGGGCGCGGTGATGGCAAATATCTACCTGCACGAGACGCTGCCGCTCGATGGCTATATTGGCGGTGGCCTGATCGTCGTAGGCGCAATTATTCATACCTGGAGCAGCGCGGAGCGACCCGCCCGGCAAGTCGCGTTCCAACAGTCCGCGAAGGAAGAGCCGAAGTGGCTCTCGCTGCTGGCGACCGTTGGCTATGCCCTGCTCTTCCTGGGCGCGGGAACCTTTATTCTCTCCATGCTCGGTGGTTTCCCGCCGCCAGTCTGGTACGATGTCTCACGTCTCTGGCCAACGCTGCCCGCGCTTATGCAGCAGGGACAGCATACCGCCGTACTCTTGCTGGTTGTCCAGGCCGCTTGCTGGCTGATCGCCTGGGTCTCGCTCGCCCTGATCGCGCTCGTGACCATCTATCGCGTGCTGCGTATCCTCTTCTCGCCGCGACCCGGAGCGCGACCGTTCCAACAGGTAAACGGCAACCAGCAGCCGACACCGGTAACAGAAGATCTGGCGGCGGATTGGTATGGCGGTGGGCTTCCTTATAGCTATTCCGGCTCTGCCCATACCGGCATGTACCAGCGAGAGTATCAAACGTTAGAAGTGAGGGAGCGATGAAACGCAACGATTCGGGTAATTTCTGTATCCTCTATATCGAACCCGGCGATGACCGGGCTACGCTGCTGCGCACGATCATCGGGCAGCAGAAGCACATTGTGCTCATGCTGGCGGAGCAGTCGAAGCTCTTCCAGCGCCCGGAGGAGTTTGTTGCTCTCAAACACATTAAGCGCCAGCTGGACGTGTCCATCTTTTTCGTGGT
>DASTKE010000660.1:0-6470 GCA_035716105.1 Ktedonobacteraceae bacterium
CTGGCGGGCGCTATCGAGGGAGCGGCAGAGCGCTATGGAGAGAAAGTCCAGGTCGTCGAACGAACCTGCATGAAGCGAGGCGATGCCGTTTGTCGCTTTGAAATGCAATTCTCCGTCTCGCCATCAGGAGCTTCAGAAACACCAGAACAGGTGGAGCGTCAAAAGGAAAAGCAGCGCTTTGCTCATTTCATCCTCTCACTGCTACCAGATAGTGAGGGAATTACCTTGATGGAATTGCAAAAGCTCGTCGCGTTGAGGGGAGTAAAACAGGAATGGACACGTCCTGCTCTCCTGCTCGAAGCATTACGCCATCTTCACCATGCCGGATTAGTCGCCACTACTGCAAACCAGGCGGGAGATGATCTGGCGCGTCGCCGTTACTGGCGCGCCTCGACTTTGCCGGTTCAGCAATTACCAGCTTCCCACGGTAAATTGAATTGAAAGAGAAACACGCCGACCGGTCTGACGAACCGGGTGAGAAAGACTCTCTGTCAAGCCTTTTTGAGACCAATTTGAAGAGTGAGCAAAAATCTCGTGAAAGGAAGAAGCGTATGACCACACAGGCATTTCTGCACGAAGGTCAATATCAGGCACGAACACGCTGGGGTACTCACGAAAGCGGAGCAGCTTTTGATCGTAAGAAGACACCCTATCTGACGGAATACGCACAAGAGTTTATTGCGCAACAGGCGATATGTGTGATGACAGGTCTGACTTTGCACAACGAACCTCGTGGAATGCTGGTTTTAGGAGAGCCTGGCCTCGTCAAGGTACTTGATGAGTCTACCTGCTTGCTCAATCTGGAGAATCGGGATGAATTCGCCCCAATCTTACAGAGCCTGTACCACGCGCTCTCAACCGGGCAGGAAGCGTGGCTGGGACTCTTCTTTATCTGCCATCCCACTCGCGAGCGGCTCTGCGTCCAGGGAACGGTTGAGATGCTTTCGCCCCCCTCTTCAATGCAGCTTTCTTCCTCATCCATGCCGCAGGTCACAGTGCGCCTGCATGTACAGGAAGCCTTCTTTCACTGTTCAAAATACATACGGACGCGAATTGCTGGCCTCACCATTCCAGAATCACACGCTCAGCAAATCGAGTCTTCTCAGAATGAGATAGCTCAGCAGTTGTTGCAATCGAACCGGCTGGCCCTCGCCGGGGAACACTGCCGTTTTCTGAGACAACAGGTGCTCTGCTTGCTCTGCACCGTAAATCGGGAGGGACGATGTGCCGTCAATCATCGAGGCGGAGCACCCGGCTTTCTCGTCCCGTACCTGCCAGGCTATGGAGCGCCCAGGGGCGTAGTGCTCCTGCCCGACTTCGCGGGCAACGGAGCATTTGAAGCCATTGGCAATATCTTAGAAA
Source organism: Ktedonobacteraceae bacterium (assembly GCA_035716105.1). GTDB lineage: Bacteria > Chloroflexota > Ktedonobacteria > Ktedonobacterales > Ktedonobacteraceae > CADDYT01. Next base: position 1,363 of record DASTKE010000660.1, read on the forward strand.
CTGTTCGAGCAGCGCTTGTTGTGCCGGACTATGTTCACCATGTGGCTCTTAGTATTTCTGGAGCGGCATGTGTCATAGAAGCTGATGATCTCGCTGTAGAAGTGGCACAGCGTTGTGCTGGCGCAGAACGGATCATCGCCCTGGCAGTGCAGCATATAGAGGTGCAAAGCGGAGATTGGTCTGTTCCCCTCGCGTATGAACTCGATCGTGCCGAGTCACTGTGGGCCGATACCGTTGCCCTTCCCGCGACGCTCTTTTAGAAGCTTTTGGGGGAGAGCTTCTCCATCCAGCCAGATCGCGACCGGCCCGTCATTTACCGCACAACCTGTTTGGTGTTTTTGTGCGGGAGACGCGGGAGCGGGTCGTGGCTCTGCGCGTGCTGATGAAAGAGCCAGAGCAAATAGGCCGGCCTGGAGCTAGCAACTGATCCTTCTGGCTCTTCCCTCGCAGCAAGCCAAATCGTGACAAGAGCAAATCTAACGTATTTTTCCGTTCGGTTGTTCTTCAAAGGTCAATTTACAAAAAGCTTCCACTCTTTCAAAGAAAGTAGGGAAACTGCATTGTCTCTGTTCTTCCTCCTTGCCCTCCCCTGTCACTTTATGAAGACGAAGAGCAACAAGATTCCATGCAGGATAGATAATGAGCTTTTGGCCCAACCAACCATCAGCGTAAAAGCCCGATCGAGACCGTAATTGATTTGTAGGTGATGGTCTTTCATCGTTCTCATGCCGCAGCCACCAGAGAAGACCATAGAAGGGGGTGATTTCAGTTCCCGGCGATGTCGATTGCCTGATCCACTCAGCTGGTAAAAGGGTGGCATTGTTCCATCTTCCCTTTTTCAACATGAGCAATCCAATCCGAGTCAGATCGCGTCCGTGAAGGGATAAACCGTAGGCGGCTTGAGGAGTTCCAACTCTGTCCTTCTTCCATGACCAATCCGATATTCCCAGTGGGTCAAACAGTTTCTCTTTGACATAGCTATCAAGTGGTTTTCCGCTCGCTTTCTCCACGACACCCGCTAAGAGCTGCGTTGCCATATTGTTATAAACAAACCGCGACCCCGGCTCTTCCATGAGCCTGCTTTCACTTGCACACTTTAAGCTATCTCCCTCGTACTCGCTGGCGAGAGCCGTCTGATTATCTTCAAGACCGGAAGTATGCGTCAGAATATGTCTGAGGGTAATCTGAGATCTCCCATCCTGAGACCAATGTGGGTACCAGAAGGAAAGCGGTGTATCAAGTGATGGAATGTTTTTCCCTGCCAGGAGAAAACCGATAGCAAGAGAGACAATACTCTTTGTGATTGACATCAGTTCTACTGGCTCGACCTTCTCATCGAAGTATCGCTCTACAAGAGTATGCTCATCTTTCAGAAGAAGAAGAGCATGTGATTGTGATTTCTCAGCCTCATGCAGCAATTTTGCCAAAGCTCTTCGTTCAGGTCCGGCCATGTTGGCAATCCGACGCGGATAAAAGCCATCTGCAGAGACACCTGGCTCAAAGAAGATAGGATCATGAAGCGGCTGAGGTGTTCGTCTCGGAGTACGTCGCGGCAACATCCCCCTCCTCTCAAGAACTGGGAGATTGAGTGAGCCATTGGGCAATTGCCCTGGAAATGGCACCCCCAGCTCTCTGATCATAGCCTTCGTAGCAGGGCATGGAGTTGGCTTCTAAAAAGAACCAGATCCCACTACTTTGCTGAATTTTGAAGTCAATTCCAAGAAAGGGGGTTTGGCAATCTCGTGCGATAGCCAGGCATCCTTTCGCTATCTCATCCGGGATTTGCAGAGGGCTGAATGTATTGCTGCGCGAGATGCGATAGTCCGGTTGCGGGGACTCGATCAATTCGGCAAAGAGCTGTTCTCCAACGATATGGATGCGCACATCAGGCCCTTGAATATATTCCTGGAATAAGACCGGACATTGCGGTAATAACGGCAAACGCTCCCGATGACGTGCAGCATCATAGAGCGTAGCCCAGGTTTTCACCCCGCTTGCCCCCTTGAAGATCACCCCTGCTGGACAGGAGGTGATAAACTCCATCGCTCTCTCTGCATTGTTCGTGAGACAGGAACGAGGAATTTGCCAACCCGTGAGAGATCCGAACAGCGTAGTATGGTAGAGCTTGGAGAAGTTCGCGTCATCTCGACGTGGGGGGTTTAACACCGGCAACGAAAGGTGACTCAAGAGTTGCCTCAGTGCCTGGTAGAATCCTGAGGCTTTTCGTTTGAGTTGTTCATTCGGAGCCCCTTCAGAAATATCGATCAGACGAGTCAAAATACTTTGGTACGAATTCATGGCATATGCCTTCTTGTCAAGGGTAAGGACCGCATGATCTGCATCGTTGAGCAAGTGAGAGAGTTCTCCAGAGGAAATGAACAGCGCAAGATCGATGACATCAAAAGGCAATCCATATTCTTTCAGCCGTCTCAGAGAATAGCGAAACGTATGATCAGCAACAGAACCCAGGCATAAAATCACCCTCTCGCCTCCTTTCTTTTGTCTGATGAAAGGGGACCAAATACTGCAGTAATGCAGCGTAGACTTTCTGCTCGATGTGTTTATATTGAGCTAAAATGGGGAAAGGGTTGACGCGAATTACACGCAGATGAGACGGAGCAGTTTGTAAAACGAGAAGCCCAAAGGTGATGTTTTGCGTTCGCAGGAAACGCACGACACCGGATATCTGTTCTTGAAGCAGAGATGGCAGGCACCCGTGTTCGTGGGAGAGATCGAAAACAGAATCAGCAGCAAGTAAGAGATACTTGATCTGGCCCGGATCGAATCCGGTGAAGACATAGATCTCATCCTTCTTCAATTGAGGCTCCGTCTCTTTATTCATCCGTCCGAGATAGCGACCGTCAGGTTCATGGATATTGAGTTCTGGTTCGAGGAAAGGAGGCCTCTCCTGGTTGCCGATAAATATACGCGGGGGCTCGATGTTCGGGACGTTTTTGACCATTAACAACAGATCTACATCTGGAACAAGGCCAAAGCGAGAAGAACGATTGATCACGGGACCAGAGAAACAAGCAAGAGCAGACCACCAGGCGGCATAAGACTCTGCCATTTGGAAGGAATCCGCTGGAGAGAAAGGCCACCCTCGATTCAGGATACCCTGAACTGGCAGGTGTTCTGGACCAACAGCTATTTCCACCCTGGTCTCCCGGTCACGCTCAGCGGTAATAGACAGATCTATGTCAGGAAGATGTGTTGGTCTTGCACAACAGATCCCTGAAGCTTGTGCATAGGCAACAAAACCACTGGCCATTTGATCTTCTGGTCGTGCAAGAACAAGGAGGCATCCCTCGCTACAGTCTGGTTTCATTTCGCTGTGACGAGAGATGAGAGGAGGCTCGAGCGTAGTGGCAAGAGCCCAAGCCTCCTGTGCAAGTGGGAGCGTTACAGATGGCCTCGCTTCAGCAGGAATGAAAAGATCATCCATTCGGAGTTTCCAGCGATAAGCGACCGACTTGCTCAGCTACTGAGAGCAGGGTTCCCCATTCCTCAGGGGCAGGATCAACGGCAACAAGGCTTGTTGCTACACTTTCAGCAATTTCGCTGGACTCGCTGGACTCGCTGTTTTCGCTGGACTCGCTGGACTCGCTGTTTTCGCTAGACTCACTGTTAAAGGAAAAGCTCGCTTCTTGCGTAACGCGGTCCAGGTACAGGCGAATCTTCTCAGATGCTGCTGGAGTGAATCCGGCAGTCGCAGACTCAGGAATCAAAGCGGTGCTTGCAGAAAGCTCGTTGTTTGCCAGGCGAGACAATTGATCGGCTACAGCAAAAATCGGTCCCCATTCCTCAGCCGTCGGTTTGACGGCTTGCAGGTTCTCGATAATCGAAGCAGCATGTCCTTCGCTGGTCTCGCTAGTCTCACTGGTCTCGCTGGTCTCACTGGTCTCGCTGGTGCCTGATGTTGCATCTAAATCCTTGCCTACAAGGTCCAAGAATTTTTGGACCTTCTGATCGATCTCTTTTGCAAGAGGCTGACTGGCATTGGTACTACGCTCTACCTGACTCATAAGGGTTCTCCTTTCAAACTGGTCTCTCATCGTCAATCGTGTTCACCTGCTAGACGACAAGAACAAATAATTTTAGGGGTACCTGGTAGTTTATACGCATTTTTACTGAAATCGATGCTATAAATGCAAACCTTAAGCCGGTCCTTTTACAACAACACCCCAGGTCAGCCCTCCATGCATCGAGCAACTCAGGCAGCTCGCTCGCAGGGATAACCGGGTGATTTCGCCAGGATAACGTTTGGATTTACACCTCCAGCATCTCTCACACATAAGCTTACTCTGGCATTCTAAGTTGAACCTGTGAAAAGGCTGTGCTGAAACTGAGAAAGCTCAAGAATTCGGTTGCATCCGGATCCACCTGGCGAGGGATTTTGGAAGGTTCACAACTCCTCACTGTCAAGCCATACGGTGACCGGTCCCGAATTGATGAGTTCCACGTCCATGTGCGCGCCGAAGACTCCACCCTCAACGGGAACGCCATAGGCGGCAAGCGCGTCCTTAAAGCGCTCAACCAGGGGTTCGGCCAGCGCGGGCGGGGCGGCGCTGGTGAAGCTGGGACGCCGCCCCTTGCGGACATCCGCATACAGCGTAAACTGCGAAACCACGAGCGCTTCCCCACCGATATCCAGCAGCGAGCGGTTCATCTTGCCCGCCTCATCCTCGAAAATGCGCAGGTGAACAATTTTATCCGCCAGCGTCTTCACCTGCGCCTCGCCATCATCTTGCCCCACACCTAGCAAAATCAGCAAGCCCCTGTCAATCTGACCAACGATCTGCTCATCAACCATGACACTCGCCCGGCTCACTCGTTGTAATAATGATCTCATAATAATGCCTCCCTCCTATGAACATTGACAAATGAACATTGACAAATTAAACCAGCAATGGCGCGAAACTCCCGTAGTACTCAGTCAAACGTCATTGCGAGGGCCGCATCGAATGTGCAACGGCTTCGTAAGCCGTCTTACCACTTCACGAACCCGTGAAATGAAGATTGACCGAGTAGTAGGTGCCGATGATGAATTTTCACGACCAAGATCGGTAGGGATCTGTCATTCTGAGCGCAGCGAAGAATCTGCCTCA
>DASTKE010000661.1:0-2218 GCA_035716105.1 Ktedonobacteraceae bacterium
GTCCCCCGGCGCAGCGCCAACATGTTCGGCGAAATCTGTCGCGCCAACGCCATTACCGAGGGCATTGTGGAACGCTACGCCCCGGAGGCACTTGAATCAATCTTTGGCAAGAAAGAGCAATTGACCAGCGAACTGGTAGTATGAAGAACAGGGAAAAAGAAACGCACCATCGGTTCCTCACGCTGCTTGTCATGTTTGCGCTTTCCGTGCTACACTCTCTACAGGGTAGAGTGCGCTCTATGGCTGCGCTCTGTCTAAGATATTAGAGTACGAGGTTGAGATATGGCGAAAACAACCTTGATTTCCGAAATGCTCAAGCTTCATTTTGGAAGTAAGATTATTTGTACCGATGGTGAGGATGGGACGTTAGTCGATGTGGTTGCCGACCCCAAAAGTCGGCGTGTGACCTCTATCGCCGTGAGGCAGAGGCGTATTTTTGGCAAGACGGTTCATCTCCCCTTTGATACCGTCGAGGATGCGACCAGTGATGGCGTGCGACTACGCATCACGTTGGACGATGTAGCCGCTGCCACCGCGCAGTTTGAGGGTGTACACCTGGATAATAAGAGCAGCGTAGAGCGTGCAGGAGCCGGAAACAAGGGGGCGTTGGAACTCGTTGCGGTGCAGCCTGAAAGTGGTGAACTGGCATATATCGTGGCCAGGAACCTGCAAGCAGGAAGGGATACGCTTATTCAGGCCGAGTACATCTCTTCTCTGGCAGCGGGGCAGGTCAAGATAGAGATGCCCGAAGCAACACTTGAGGCGCTTCCACCCTACCGCCCCGATAGAGCTCTTCAACGCGAAGTCGAGCGAACGCTGTTCGCAGTCACATCTCTGTATGTCGATCTGAAAGGTATCACCTTGCGCGTGTTGGATGGAGTTCTCTACATCGATGGCAATATTTCCAGCAAACTGCGCAGCGACATGGTGACAGATCAGGCCTCGGGCGTAGAAGGCTTATTAGAGATCAAGAATAGCCTGATCGCCGATGACATGCTGCAAGGAGACCTGGCGCGAGCTTTGGGTGACGACCGGCGTACCCGCGACCTGCCCATTGGCGTCTACCCACGTCTGGGTGTCGTCCGTTTGAGCGGAGCAGTGCGCAACAACGGGCAGAAAGTCGCGGCTGAAGAGATTGTGCGCACCATCCCTGGCGTACGCTCAGTCATCAACGGTCTCGTCGTTGATCCCAATGCCGCCATCCTGCGTACAATGGCTGAACCGGAAGGCGGCAACAAGGAAGATATCATTCCCGGCAAATGGGTACGCCACACCGGTTAGCGCTCACACTCGCAAAGGACACACGAAAAGGCCACAAAAGAGAGACGAATAAGGCTGGGGACAAACTTTATTTCTTGCTCATCTGTCTTCTGTGGTCTTTTCGTGCCAGCAAAACCCCATCAATGCATAAAACTTTGTTGTATACTATCCCTTAAGCAATATTTTTCCATGTAAAGGCGTCCTGATAGCTGTTACCCGGTATGACAAGAAGGAGGATACCCTGTATGGACGTTAATCTGCGCGAGGTCACAAGCTCAGCGGTAATCGAGGAGAAAAAGAAGCTTCGTAAAGAGTTTGCCTACCTGGACATGATTTTCTACACGCTCGCAGCACTGATCGGGCTTGATACCATTGGAGCTTTCGCTGCCAATGGAACACAGGCCCTCACCTGGTTGGTCATCTCTGCCGTTACCTTTCTTTTCCCTTACGCTCTGCTCACCGCGGAGCTTGGCAGCACGTTTACGCAGGAGGGGGGTATGTACGAGTGGTGCAAAATGGCCGGTGGACGATTCTTTGCCGCCCTGGCCTCTATGCTCTACTGGGTCTCAAACCCCCTCTGGCTTGGCGGGACGCTGGCGGTTGGAGCCATTGCCGCCATCAAGACCTTCTGGTTTGGCAGCTTGACGTACCAATTCGGCGGAAACGCGGCGATTGATGCCACTGTTGAGATCATCATTGCCCTGTTCTTTGTCTGGGGAACCATCTGGTGCGCCATTCTGTCCCTGCGCGTCGGCAAGTACATCTCCGTCTTTGGCTCGTATCTCAAACTCGGTCTGCTGGTGGTCTTCGTGCTGCTGGCCATGCTTTTCCTGGTGGAAGGCCGCTCAAAGGGGGGCAGCCTCAGCGGTGGTGATCTGATTCCCACCAACTTTGGCCTGATTGTCAGTGGCATTCTCCCCGTGCTGATCTTCCAATGGCAAGGGTTTGAAGTGCAGAA
>DASTKE010000662.1:0-3920 GCA_035716105.1 Ktedonobacteraceae bacterium
GGCGAGAGCGACAAGTCAGTCATGGACTACAGCGTCTCTTCGCTGGCTGACTTCCTGGCACACTTCCTCGATGCCCTCGGCCCGGACTGGCAGCACGTGAGCCTGGTTGGACACTCGCTCGGCGGCGCAATCGCGCTCGCATTCGCGCAGAAGTACCCGGAGCGCGTCGAGAAGCTGGTGCTGGTCGACAGCGCAGGACTGGGGCCGGAGATCGACGCGGCGGTGCTCGACCTGATGCGCTCCGAACCGACGCCTGAGAGCATCCAGGGCGAATTGACACGCTTTTTCGCGCAGCCCGGTATGGCGCAGCAATCGCTGGTGAATCAGGTGTACCAGCAGCGCACCGCTCCCGGCGCGCACGCGGCCCTACGCTCGACGCTCGAAGCCGCCTTTGGCGGCAATCAGCAGAGCATGGATTTGCGCCCGGCACTGGCAAGCTTCTCTAACCCGGCACTGATCGTGTGGGGAGATGTTGACAGCGTGATTCCTGTGACACATACTGAAGAGGTAAAGCGTGGAGAGCACGGGCAACAGAGCCGCGTCGAGGTGTTCGCCTCCTGCGGCCACTGCCCACATATCGAACGCAGCGATGCCTTTAACGACATGGTTACGTCTTTCCTCGCCAGTGCGTGAGGCAAAGACGAGAAGGAGTCAGCAGTATGCCACTTGACCCACAGGCGCAGGCGATACTGGATATGATAGCAGCTATGGGCTGGCCGCCTCTCGCTGAAATGTCTGTAGAGCAGGCGCGAGCATTGCTCGATCTCAACGATCTGGCAGGCGAACTGGTAGCGGTTGCCAGTGTGGAGGATCGCAAGATACCGGGGCCATACGGGCCAATCCCGATCCGTATCTACACACCCCAGGGACAGGGACCATTCCCGGTGCTGGTCTATTTTCACGGTGGCGGCTGGGTAATCGGCAATCTCGAAGGTCACGACAACGTTTGCCGTGCGCTCACCAACTCGGCAAATTGCGTGACCGTCTCCGTCGATTACCACCTGGCACCTGAATACAAATTTCCTGCCGCCGCCGAAGACTGCTACGCCGCTACAAAATGGGTAGCGGAGCGTACCGCGTCTTTCAACGGTGATGCCACGCGCATTGCCATTGGCGGCGACAGTGCGGGCGGCAACCTGGCTGCCGTCGTCGCCCTGATGGCGCGTGACAGGGGTGGTGGCCCTAACCTGGTCTACCAGTTGCTCATCTATCCCGTCACCGATTACTACCAGCCCGGCACACCCTCCTACCAGGAAAACGCCGATGGCTACTTTCTCACCCGTGACGACATGGTCTGGTTCTGGCACCACTACCTGAACGACGAGGCCGAGTCCAAAATCGCCTACGCCGCGCCCTTGCAGGCAACAGACCTGAGCGGTCTGCCGCCCGCGCTGGTGATTACCGCTGAGTTCGATCCCCTGCGCGACGAGGGTGAGTTATATGCTGCCCGCCTGAAAAAAGCTGGCATCCCCGTCAACGCCATCCGTTATCCCGGCATGATTCACGGCTTCGTCAGCATGTCCGGTGCGCTCGATCAGGGCAAACTGGCGATGGCCGATGCAGCAAAGGAGCTGCGGCTGGCATTTTCATAGGTTCATAGGGAAGCAGCCAGTAAAAGAGGCTATCCGCGTCAGACGCGGATAGCCTCTTTTACTGGCTGCTTCCCCGTTTGTTTTTATAGAGATGTGAACTGCCTCACAACATTGCTGTGGAATAGTTCACATCTTTATTGTACGCTTGCTGATAGATTATCAATGCCTCTTGAGCGAAAGTGAGCGAGTTTACAAGAAAAGGGGATTCTTCTGATGAGAAAAAACCGCGCTGTAAACGCATCCTACACTATCTTCTTGCCTGTATTGCTATGCCTCTCATTGCTCTGCGTTTCATGTACCACGCAAACATCTGGTGTTCCACCCGTATCGACATCAACCATCTCAACCACTACTGCGCCCATTGCGTCCGGTACGCCAGCTACTTGTGGGAAGTGGACCGTTGCGCATAGCCCCGCTTCCGGCAACTATACCAATATGCTCTACGGTATAGCCGCTCTCTCCACGACTGATGCCTGGGCCGTGGGAACCTACGGGAATACCAACGGTCCGGGACTCACATTGATCGAGCACTGGAACGGCTCGACATGGAGCGTTGCCAGTAGCCCCAATCCTGCCGAAGCGGGAAACAACCAGCTCTTCAGTGTGACAGCACTCTCCACAACCGATGCCTGGGCTGTGGGAAGCTATTTCGTCACCGATGGTGCTAGACGGACACTCATTGAACACTGGAATGGGAAGGCATGGAGCATTGTTCCCAGTCCCAATCCAACTACCAACAATACTGAGCTTGATAACGTGGTCGCCATTTCTGATACGAACGTCTGGGCAGTTGGCGACAGCACGACCGACGCCCAGGTTCTGCAAACGCTCGTTGAACACTGGAACGGCTCGGCATGGAGTATTGTACCCAGTCCCAATCCAGCGGGAGCCACAACCAGTTTGCTGTCAGGGATAGCAGCTATCTCTGATAACAATATCTGGGCCGTGGGATCCGCTAGTGGCAAAAGGAACAGCAGCACGCTGGTAGAGCACTGGAACGGCTCGGTATGGAGTGTCGTCAACAGTCCAAATACTGCATCTTCTGGGAACGATTTGAACGCTCTGGCCACCATTTCTACCAGCAACATCTGGGCTGCGGGAATGACCTTTAACGAGTATGGCAGTTCTGCCAGAACGCTCATTGAACACTGGAATGGCTCTGTGTGGAGTATTGTTCCCAGTCCCAATCCCGCTGGTTCGGTCAACAATGATTTGCTCTCTATCGCTGCCGTTTCCGCCAGCGACATCTGGGCTGTAGGCCAGTTGGACACGGGTCATCGAACCTATTACACGCTGATCGAACACTGGAACGGAAGCGCGTGGAGCATCACCTCCAGACTGGATACTAAATCTCAGCCAAACTTCCTCCAAGCAGTCACAAGGGTTCCGGCAACAGGCAACGTCTGGGCCGCGGGCTACCAGTTCAACAGCAACAACCTTCTCACGCCGTTGATAGAGTCCTATTGCTAGCAGCAACAGACACACAGGCATAAGCAAAGCGGCTTGCGCGCAAGCCGCTTTGCTTATGCCTGTGTGTCTGTTGCTTATTCGCTCATCAGCGCGACGGCGCGCACGGGTGAGCCGGTGCCGTTGCGGATGGGCAGGGGCAGGCCGATGAAGGTGAAGCGTTTGCCGACGACCTGGTTGAGGTTCGCAAGGTTTTCGTAGTGCGTGATGCCGTGCTGGCGGCACATCATGTGCAGCGGGTAGGTGCGGCTGATGGGGTTGTCCAGGCTGGGGGAGTCGACACCGAAGGTCTTGATGCCGCGCTCGACCAGCCACATACTGCCCGACTCATCGAGGCCGGGATACTGGCTAAGATACTCTTTGCTGCCATGATAGCGGTTAAAAGTGCCGGTGTAGAAGAGCAGAATGTCCCCCTTGCGCACATCGAGGCCCGTGCGAGCAACGATGTTGTCCAGTTCGCTCGCGTTGATGTAGGTCTGTGGTTCAGCATGGGAGATATCGATGCAGGTTGCCGGGCCATAGAACAGGTCGAGCGGCATCTTCTCGATAGAGGGAGCTTCGGGGCGCGGGTCCAGGTGGCTAAGCGCATCCACATGCGTTGGGCCGTGATCGCTCATCAGCAGGCCACGAGATTGATAGGAGAAGCCACCCTCAAAGTTTTTGACGGTTTCCTCGTGTGTATGATGCTCCCAAATCACTGTTTTGAGATGACCGGGATACACAAACATCCCCTGGTAGATCGGTTGAGTGAGATCAATAAATTCCGGCATGAGCAAATCTCTCTTTCTCTGTCATTGCTCACTGCTACGCAGTTCGCAAGAGGTAGGTGTGTTGGGCATTGTAAGCCTATCGTGCGGCAGG
>DASTKE010000663.1:0-3271 GCA_035716105.1 Ktedonobacteraceae bacterium
GGTGCGACTTTGAGATGGCTCTGATTTCCTGAACGAAACACTTGACAAGATTACGTAAGTTTAGGTACACTAAGCACATGAACATATAACGAAACAAAAGGAAAGCAGTACTTCGGGAACAGTGCGTGGAGGAAGGTCAGCATTTCTCGTTTGTAAACCGGACTATAATGAAAAAGATAGGTATTTCAAAGGATTTGATGCTTTACTGAGAGATTTGACACCTGGTAGACGTATATTTATCCGGAAATTCATTTGTCTCTGCTTTGCTTCCGGTAGCGGAATGCTCTGCTATCGAAAGTTTTAGCAAAAGATGGGAGGATGAGAGCGAGGAAACGAAAGCATTGGTGTGTTATCATCCTCGTTGGTGGGTTATTATAGAGAACATCACCTGTTCCGTGTGCGAGTAAAAGTTGCTTTTGTTGATGCGTCTTTTTGAATGAAAGGTTTTCCATCCATTGATGCTCGCTGCTCTTTCGTAGTGCGTACTCTGGATTCATTCTATTCATTCGGTGTCGTGTATCCGGTACTACACAGTACCATCCTACAGCAAGGAGAACACATTATGGCGCAGGACTTCAGTATTTCGACCCCACTCTCGCGTCGACGTTTCCTTCAATACGCTGGCGCAACGGCTCTCGGCAGCACGCTTCTCGGAGCTTGCGCGGGAACGAGTTCTGGCGGTGGTGGAGGCAACAGTAATCTGCCCACGCTCCAGCAGTGGTATCATCAGTATGGTGAGACCGGTACCCACGAAGCGGTTCTCCGCTACGCCAAACAGTATACGAAAGCCAATGTCCAGGTAAGCTGGGTACCGGGTACGGGAAACGCCTACCCGGATAAGGTGCGTACTGCTCTGCTTGGCTCCAATCCTCCCGATGTATTTGAACTGACGAATCCCACCGTTGACCAGGTAAAGGCTGGCTTGATCGAACCGCTTGACGACCTGATCGACCCGGTGAAGAGCGACTTCAACCCTGTAGCGCTCAAGCCGCTCACCATCAACGGCAAGATCTACGCTATCAAAATGATCAATGACATGGGGATGATCTATTACCGCAAGAGCCTGTTGCAGAAGGCTGGCGTTCAGCCTCCGACCACGATGGATGAACTGATCGCGGCGTCGAAAAAGCTGTCAAGCGGGAGTGTCAAGGGTCTCTACATCGGTCCGGATGGAGGTGTGAACGCGCTTTCCTACATTCTCGGTTGGGCGGCGGGTGGCGATTTCCTTTCGGATGACAACAAGATCGTCTTCAACACCCCTCGTGTTGCTCAAGCCTACGAGAAACTGAAGGAACTCAACGCTTCTGGTGGCGTGCTGCCGGACGCGCCTACCTTCTGGTGGGATCCTTCGTCCTTCACACAGGGTCTTTGTGCCATGCAGTGGTGCGGCCTGTGGGCCATGCCGGGCATCACAAAGGCACTGGGCGATGATTTCGATGTTATTCCCTGGCCTGCCCTCGATGCGCAGGGTCAACCTGCCACGTTCTTCGGCGGCTGGGCGGAAATGGTTTCCGCGAAAAGCAAAAACGTCGCCGCTGCCAAAGAGTACGTCAAGTATCTCTGGATCGATAACTCTGAAATCCAGAAAGACTGGAACGTCGGCTATGGCTTCCACGTGCCACCGCGCATCAGTATCGCGTCTCAGACAACGAAACTGCAAAGCGGCAAGCCTGCCGAAGCTGTGCAATACCTGAACAAGTACGGCCATGCCACTCCGCCACTGTGGGACTCCGCGATGGACACTGCCCTGACCGATGCTGTCAGCAGCATCCTGAAGAATGGAGCCAACCCGACGACAGCGCTGAACAACGCAGCGGATAAGTGCAATACCGAGTTGCAAACGCTGCTCAGTTAGCCGGAGTGAGCATGAATGCAAGTGGCTGGAACGTTTATCCAGCGTGTCAGCTTCTCACCGCCTCGGGAAGGGGTCGCCCTCAGAGCGATCCCTTCTCAGCAGGTTTTCATGCCTTGAATGTCTTTCATACGAAATGTTATACTCTGGACATCCGTTCCCTGTCTCTTCTGTAGCGGATGTCCAGATTGCGTTTATAGGGAGGATGGAGCTATGGATTCTGTCAGTACTACCACACGGACAGAAGTGCTAGTTTCAGGCAAGGTAAAGCGTAGACGGCAAAGTTCACTCAAGACGATACTGGTCTTCTGGAGCTTTGTTGGCCCCCTGGTGCTGGGTTTGATTGTCTTCTTCTATATCCCCATCATCTGGAGCCTGATTCTCAGCTTTGCCAATGCTCGTGCTACCCTGATCCCTTCCAGTTTTGTTGGCCTGAATAACTACCGCCAGATGCTGGGGGACCCAGCCTTTGTCAGCGCGTTAGTCACCTTTACCATTTTTGCTATTTTCATTGTGCCAACGACGTTTATCAGTGCATTGTGTCTGGCTTTGCTGGTGAACAGCATCAAGATCGCGCAGGGGTTCTTCCGCTCGGTCTTCTTCCTGCCAACGGCCTGTTCGTATGTGCTGGCTTCGATTGTCTGGAAAATGAGTATTTTCAATGGCACACCATACGGCCTTGCTAATAACCTGATCAGTCATGTGGGTGCCTCACCTGTCAACTGGATATCAAGCACCAATCCCCCCTGGTACTGGCTGGTACTGGTCTCGGTACGACTCTGGCTCCAACTGGGCATCTACATGATTATTTTTATCGCTGGCTTGCAGGACATCCCGCGTGAATTGTATGAAGCTGCCCTTGTTGATGGTGCGAGACATGGCTGGCAGACGTTCCGCCACATCACCTTCCCGCTGCTGCGCAATGCCTCTGTTGCGGTGCTCCTGCTGAACGTCATCGCCGCTTTCCAGGCTTTCGATGAGTTTTTCAATATTATGACCGGTGGCAACCAGATTCTGGCACGTCCTCCGCTCGTCTACCTCTACAATGTCGCGCTGGGTGATCAGAACTATGGCTATGGCAGCGCCGGGGCCGTTATTCTGATCATCATTATTGTGATCTTTACACTGATCCAGGGGCGTTTCCTGGGCTTTGGCAGAGCCGACTAAGTACGCTCGCTGTGTTTCCTTACGTCGGCTCTCTCTGTATCTTAGAAAAAGCCGGGAGGTACGGTAGTCACTGAATCTCTAGAGAGAAGGGAAGATGTTATGGCGTCTCTTATTTCAGATACAAATCGCTCACAGCAACCGCACGCTGTTGGATCATCGGCGGGAGCTATTATACGCACCATCCTGCGCTACGCTTTGCTGGTTCTACTGGCGCTTCTCTTTTTACTGCCGTTCTACCTCATTTTGAGAAAC
>DASTKE010000664.1:0-2138 GCA_035716105.1 Ktedonobacteraceae bacterium
CATATCACCGTTGCGCATGACGGGGCGCAGCAGGCGCTGGTAGCCCAGTGGTGCAGGCTCGTGGCTCAGTTGGATGACATCTTCTTTCCATTCTGGATGGCGATAGATCTCTTTCTTGCCGGGCCACGTGCTCTTGGGACCGGCGATTTTCACCTTCGGAAATTCGTTGCCGGACTCGTCGACATACCACACCTCTTTATAGACCGCACCGAGCGCGCCGCCGGGGATGCCCTGATCGGGCGAACCCGCGCCGACGCCCAGCGTTGTGCCAACGCCGAAAGAGTCAATGGCGGCTCCCTCTTTCAAGATGTCTTGAATCTTCCACTCGTCCAGATCGCCGCTGGCGAGGACACGCACATGATGTAAGCCCGCCTTATCCAGTTGTTCGCGGACGTAGATGCTGTCGCCAACGATATCGCCGCTATCCAGGCGCACGGCGGCGAGTGTATGCCCCAGTGTTTCCTGGTAGCGCTGCGCGACGACGATGGCTGTCTCAATGGCTCGCCGTGTGTCGTAGGTATCGAGCAGCAAGGTGTAGCGATTGTACGCCTGGGCAATCGCTTCAAACGCCTCTTCCTCGGTGGGGAACAGTTCGATCAAGGCATGGGGAACGGTGCCTGTGGCCGGCAGGCGAAACTCGTAGGCCGCGTTCAGCAGCGACGTGCTGGCGCAGCCGCCAATATACGAGGCGCGGGCCACTGTTAGCGGCTCCTGGGCGCGCCGGAAGGCGAACTCCGCTACCCGGCGTGTTTTACCCTGGTTGGCGGCGAAGACGATACGCGAGGCTTTCGTGGCGATCAGCGTTGAGAGGTTGATGGCCTGAAGCAGTCCTGCTTCGAGCAGCAGCGCCTCGCGGAACGGCGCGGTGACGCGCAAAAGCGGTTCGTTGGGGAAGGCAATCGAGCCTTCCGGGAAGGCGAGTATTTCGCCACTAAAGCGCAGTTGCGACAGTTCATCAAGGAACGCGGCATCGTAGTCGCGAATGTGCGCCAGGAACTTCAACTCTTCCGAGGTATAGCGGAACGCCTGGGCGAATTCCAGGGCCGCTTCCAGTCCGGCGAGGAGCAAATAACCGCCTCCAAAGGGCGCGGTACGAGTATACAAATCAAAGGTGGTGAGGCCGTTGCGCCCGGCCAGCCACGAGATGTACGCGGAATCCGGATGGTACATATCAGTCATCAATCCTGGGTGAAAACCCGCTGCACGACGATGCATGGCATTTACCTCTTCAAAAAACTTGGCTGAGTTAGTGTATATTGTACCATATGTATGCAAGGGGTGCAGGGCAAATAGCAGAGAGATGGTGTGAAGGAGTTGGCGCAGTCTGACAGGCTGTGCCAACTCCTTCACACCATCTCTCTGCTATTTTGAAGCAGGAAGTGTTCTACGCTTCCACTGGCTTGCGAGCGCGAATGAAGGCGCTGACGAATTTGCCGTCTACATCGGCGCGTTCGGCCTCTGAAAGTGTGGCAAGCGAATCACTGGCTCCGCTGTCGGTGATATCGTTTAACGCATAGCGCCGGGTCACTTCAACGTCGATGCTGGTAAACCCGGCGTCCTGAAGTAGCTGCCGGTAGGTCTCTTCTTCCAATGCACCGCCGATGCAGCCAGCCCATGCCTCAAGATCACCGCGAATGGCGGCGGGGATGCGTCCCTGGAAGACGATATCGGAGACGGCAAACCGACCGCCCGGAGCCAGCACGCGATAGGCTTCATGCAGCACCTGCCTCTTGTCGGCGGAGAGGTTAATGACGCAGTTGGAGATGACGACATCAACGCTGCTGGCCGGCAGGGGAATATCTTCGATCACGCCTCGCAGAAAGCGCACGTTCTCGACGCCCGCCTCGACCCGGTTACGCTCGGCAAGCTCAAGCATGGTATCCGTCATATCCAGGCCATAGGCAATGCCCGTTGGTCCAACGCGCCGCGCCGAGAGCAGCACATCGATGCCGCCTCCACTGCCCAGATCAAGCACTTTCTCACCTGGTTTGAGTTCCGCCAGCGCCGTTGGATTGCCACAACCCAGCGATGCCAGGGCTGCCGCTACCGGTAACTCACCCAGTTCGACCTGGCTGTAGAGATCGCTGGTTACGGCATCGCCTGTACTGCCTGTACCGCAACAACTCCCACTGCTCGTG
>DASTKE010000665.1:0-10045 GCA_035716105.1 Ktedonobacteraceae bacterium
GAGCTGGGCGCGTGCCGGAACCATTACAACCCCGCACGGTATGATTCAAACGCCGATTTTCATGCCGGTCGGCACGCAGGCGACGGTGAAGAGCGTCGCGCCGGAGGAACTGCGGGCGGCTGGCGCGCAAATCATCCTGGCGAATACCTACCATCTCATGCTGCGACCCGGCTCCGAATTGATCGCCGATTTTGGTGGGCTGCACTCTTTTATGCACTGGGATGGGCCAATATTGACCGATAGCGGCGGTTTCCAGGTCTTCAGCCTCGGCCACCTGCGCAAGGTAAGCGAGGAGGGCGTGGCCTTCAAGTCGCACCTCGATGGCTCGCCGCGCACGCTCACCCCCGAAACGGTGATGCGCATCGAGTCCGAGCTTGGCTCCGACATCATCCTGCCGCTTGATATCTGCGTTGGCTATCCCTGCCCACCTGGAGAGGCGCGCATAGCGATGGAGATGACGCATCGCTGGGCGGAGCGAGCGCTGGCCGCGAAGGAGCAGTACCGCCCGGAGCAAACGCTGTTCGGCATCGTGCAGGGCGGCTTCGAGGCAGTACTGCGCGAGCAGAGCGCTCTTTTCATTGGCAACCTGCCCTTTCCCGGTCTCTCGATTGGTGGTCTCTCTGTTGGCGAACCGAAGGCCATTATGTGGGAGATGCTGCGCGCCACCACGCCCGCCTTGCCGCGTTTGAAGCCACGCCACCTGCTGGGCGTCGGCTCGCCCGAAGACCTGGTCACCGGCGTTGGACTGGGCATGGACATGTTTGATTGCGTTCTGCCCACTCGCGTCGCCCGGCACGGCGGCCTGTTCACGAGCTATGGACGGGTGAACATCAAGTCGGCGCGTTTCCGCGCTGAGAAGGGGCCGATTGAAGAGGGCTGCGATTGCTACACCTGTCAGAACTACAGCGCCGCCTACGTCCACCATCTGCTTCGGACTGAAGAACAACTGTATTATCGCCTGGGCAGCATCCATAACATCCGCTTCATGCTGCGGCTCTCCCGCTCGCTGCGTGAAGCCATTCTCGCGGGAACCTATCCCCAGTTTCGCGAGGAGTTCCTGGCGCGCTACATTCCCGCGTCAGAGAAAGTACGCGAAGACCAGCGAGAGAAATGGAAAGCGGCCCGTTCGCTTGCCCATTGAGAATAACGACAAACGCGAGGAGAAACAGGGAGACACAGCATATGCAGGACTCACAGGACCGTAGGGACACAGTTCACAGCGCCCAACACGACGCACAGGATCGTAGGGGCGCAATACTCCTTACTCACATCGCCAACGACGCTAGCGCGTCTAGCTCTCGCTCAGGCGATGAGAAAGGAAGTATTCATAGCGCCCAACAACAGGACGCAGAGAACTCGCAGAGCAGGCAGTATCGTTTTCTCAATACCGGCACGCAGAACGCAGCCTTGAACATGGCAATTGACGAGGCGGTGCTGATCCATCACCTGCGCGGCGAGGCTCCGCCCACGCTGCGCGTCTTCCGCTGGTCGCAGCCATCTATTTCGCTGGGGCGCTTCCAGTACGTCGAGCGAGAAATCCTTGTCGACGCTTGCCAGCGCCAGGGGATCGCGCTGGTGCGCCGTCCGACGGGAGGCCGCGCCGTCTACCACCGCGACGAGTTCACCTACAGCATGGTCATCGGCAAAAGCTACAATGTCCCCTCCGGCGTCGTCGCCGCCTACGCCTACCTCGCGCAGGGCATCATTGCCGCGCTGGGCAAGTTGGGTGTGCAGGCCGAGTTGAGCGAGGGGCGTGTGAGCAAAACGCCCGCGGCAGCCTGCTTTGCCTCCTCCACACAGGCCGACCTCACCAGCGGCGGCTACAAGATGGTTGGCAGCGCACAGGTCTGGCGCGACGACGCCCTGCTGCAACAGGGTTCGCTGCCCCTCGACGACCGCTCCGCCGAATTCTATGCCCTGCTCGCCTTCCCCTCCGAAGCCGAACGCTCCTCGGCTCTCGCGCTCTACCGCGAGCACACCACGCCACTGCACACCTTCGCCCCCAATGTCTCCTGGTACGACGTGGCCAGCGCCTTCAGCGTCGGTTTCAGCGAAGCCCTGCACACCGAATTCGTCCCCGGCGAACTCAGCACCTCCGAATGGAACCTCGCCCGCCAGCTCGTGCAGGAGAAGTACAACCACCTGACATGGCGAGAGGAAAAAGTAAGGCTGGTGTGAACATATTGCTCGTATATGATATAGTGCTATAAACACCTGAATTTCTATCAGGCAGCTTTTTGTGTGAGCAAGCACGACCTGTCCTGGTGAAAAGGAGCACTGTGTGAATCTTTCAATTGATATAGCGCGTAGAATACTGGAGGCGAGTAAGCAGCGCGCCAAAGAGCTACGAAGCCCTGTGAGCATCGCCATTGTCGACTCTGGGGGACATCTCGTCCTCTTTGAACGGATGATGTCGCCCTATGGCTGGGCCACGGGCAATATCAGCGTTGCCAAAGCGACGACGGCGGTGATGTTCAACCAGTCCACCGACGCCGTAGCCCAGTGGGGCGCGGGCATTCCTGGCTTCGCATCGAGCCTGGCGACAATGACGCAGGGGAAATTCATTATGGCCGCTGGTGGCTGGCCGATTCGCGTCAATGGCGCGACCGTTGGCGGCATCGGTGTGAGCGGCGGCAATGCGCCCGGACGCGACGACGAGATCGCACGCGCCGGACTGGCTGCTGTGCAGTCCTGGAATGAGGCAATGGCTCCTGCTGTTCCTGTTGCCCCACCACAGCCGGGACAGCCGCAATCTCCGGTTCCCTCCGCGTCTTCCTCGTGGCAGCAACCAGGACAACCGGGGCAATCAACACGGCCATCAATGCAGCCAACGCCTTCCTACCCCTCGATGCCGCAGCCAGCCGGAGTTGGCTACCAGCAGAATGTTCCGCCGGGTACACCACCCGGTACACAGCCCAGTACGCAACACCTTGCTCCTGACCAGGAAAATCCATATAGTGAAAGTGACGAAACGTTATCATCCAGTCAATATCTTGACAATCTTTCGGGAGGACAATCATGACACAGGAGCAGAGCCGTCGCAGGCGCAGCCGTGCCGACCGCAATCGCCCCGTGCTCGTTACCTCTGGCACCGCCATTGAAAATGAGGGCAGCGAGCTAAACACAGAAGACGGACAAATCGACGAGATAAATGAAATGGCGATGGCTGAGGAGCCAATGCCTGTTGCACCCGCGAAACCAGCACGCCGCTTGCCTGGATTCTTCTCTACCATCGGCAAAAAAACGGAGACGGAGGCAGAGCCGGAGGTTGATGTTGCCCAGGCACGCCTGGCTCGCGCCACACGCAAAGTTGGGGCAGTCAGCGCGACAAAAGAGACAACAACCAGTAAAAAAGAGAGCGATGGAGAGCAAGAGACGAAGAAACCGGCACCCGCGAGAGCCGCGGCTCCTGCGCGCCCCGGTGGTTTCAAGACGCGCTACCTGCTAGGTATGGTGGTCTACCTGCTGGGAGCAAACTTCATCGGCATCTTTGAGGCCAGCTTCATGTCGTCCAACCACTTGAACATCGTTCTCACCACCTTCAATCTCTTCGGTGGCAACATCGTCATCAGCACCAGCACGCTTGTCTTCTTGCTGACCCTGATCCTGCTGCTGATCGTCCTGGCGAAGTTCGACCTCATCCCACGCAGTTTCAGCGCGATGTCTGGTGCATCGACGCCACAACGCGGCCAGTCGAGCAGCCGGAACAACAATTCGGCGGAAGCCACTCCCAAAACACCGCCGCCCGTCATGAAACAGGGCGTCAAAGGGGAAGACGACGACCTCTACGACGAGTATCGCGCCAACCAGCGCTACATGCAGCGTCGCGCCCGCAAGCGCTAAGATACATTTCAGATGAGCCTGCATGACGCCTTGCAAGGCGTCATGCACCCAATTTTTGGCTCATCTGTAAATTGAAGTCCCATAAGGCTTGACAGGCTCTCTTTTTCTGCCTATACTTACTGTATGTAAGCAACGGCTTTAGAGCCGGAAATCGAAGAAAGAACACACAACGGAATGCTCGACGAACAACGTCAATACCAATTTAGCTTTTATTATTGGTTTAGCCCTCCAGCATGATGGTGGGCTCATTGTGTTGAGCTAAACAAGAACACCAGTCATGCTGGAGAAGCAGAGGAATTTAACCTCTGCTTTTTTATTTGCATCATTCCCGTTGTAGTTCGCAAAAAAGAGAGGATAGAACCGAACCATGATTATCACCATTAATAGCGAAGCCGAGAGTGCCGAACGTACTCATCTCCTTAGCCTGCTTTCCCAGTTGAGCGGCCATGCCCGTCCACTGACACCAACACGCATGGCCGGGCGCGAGGTCGTCTGCCTGGACAGCAAGCAGTGCGACCCGCGAGCACAGAGCATGTTGCAGCAGCACCGTGCCGTCTCCACCATCACCTCCGTCTCCACTCCCTACAAACTGGTGAGCCGGGCCTTCCAGGCCGAAAGCAGCAGCCTCACCATTGGCGAAGATCACGATTGCCAGCCTGTTACGCTCGGTGGGAGAGACGGACTTCCGGTCATCATGGCAGGCCCTTGTGCGGTCGAGGATAGAGAACAACTAATCTCGACAGCCAGGGCAGTCAAAGCGGCGGGAGCGCAGGTGCTGCGCGGAGGAGCCTTCAAGCCGCGCACGTCACCCTACCAGTTCCAGGGATTGGGCATCGAGGGTTTGGAACTGCTGGCAGAGGCGCGCCAGATCACAGGTCTACCGGTGATTACCGAGGTGATGGAGCCGGATTTAGTGGAGACGGTGGCCGGGTACGCCGATGTGTTGCAGATCGGCAGTCGCAACATGCAGAACTTCCCCCTCCTGCTCGCCGCCGGACGCAACAGCAGGCAGCGTCCCGTGATGCTCAAGCGCGGGCTGGCCTCGACAATTGACGAATGGCTGCTGGCGGCGGAGTACATCGTGGCGGCAGGCAATCCACACGTCATCCTCTGCGAGCGCGGCATTCGCAGCTTCGACCCCCAGACGCGCAATGTGCTCGATCTTAGCTGCGTCCCCCTGCTGCACGAGCTAACCCACCTGCCGGTCATCGTTGACCCCAGCCACGCCACTGGTCGGCGCGAACTGGTTCCCACCATGTCCCGCGCTGGCATCGCCGCCGGAGCCGAGGGTCTCATCCTCGAAGTTCATCCCGACCCCAACAGCGCCCTTTGCGACGGTCGCCAATCCATCACCCCCGAACAACTGCAATCCATCATTCACGAAGCGCGCCTGCTTGCGCAACTGATGCACCCAAAGAATGAAGTGTTGTATGTGGCGTAATAGAGGCTGTGCTCAAGACATGTAATTAGGGGCCGGTGCGGCGCATCGGCCCCTAATTGCATGTCTTGAGCACAGCCTCTAGAGAGATTACTGCGTGGAGATCGCTGCTCTGCCACCGCGCAGGACATACTTCTGAATTTTGCCGGTGGCCGTCTTGGGCAATTCGGGGATAAACGTGAACGACTTCGGCACTTTGAAATGGGCCATGCGGTCGCGCACGAAGGTACGCAGCTCCTCCTCTGTCGCGTTCTGGCCTGCTTTGAGCACGATAAAGGCGTGTGGTGCCTCGCCCCATCGCTCATCGGGCAAGCCCACCACCGCGGCCTCCTGTACCGCCGGGTGACGCAGCAACACGCCTTCGACCTCGACAGAGGAGATGTTCTCGCCGCCACTGATAATCACGTCCTTCAGACGGTCGCGGATTTCGACATAGCCATCAGAATGGACGATTGCCGCGTCGCCCGTGTGAAACCAGCCACCCGCGAAGGCACGCTCTGTCGCGTCCGGGTCGTTGTAATAGCCCTTCATGACGACATTGCCACGTGCCACAATTTCGCCGATTGTCGCCCCATCGTGCGGAACCTCGTTGCCTTGCTCATCAACCACCAGCAGTTCGCCAGAGGTCATCAACTCCACTCCCTGGCGAGCCTTGACGATTGCGCGTTCCTGGGGGGAGAGCGCGGCATGTTCTGGAAGTGGTTCGCAGATGGTAATGAAGGGCGCTGTCTCGGTCAGACCATATACCTGCGTGATCTCCCACCCCAGTTCACCCTCGATCCGCTCAATGGTTGCCGCGGCTGGCGGCGCGCCGGCAGTAATCACACGCACAACGCGAGGCTCTGACGCACCCGCAGATTGCAAGATGCGCCGCACATCTTCGGGTGCATTGGCGATGCCGATCAGGACAGTCGGCGCGGCACACAGCAGGGTTATATCTTCATCGCGGATCAGGGTGAAGATCGCACGTGGTTCCACCTTGCGCAGGCACACATGTGTTGCGCCAGCGGCGGTGACAGTCCATATGTAGGTCCAGCCATTGGCATGGAACATCGGCAGTGTCCAGAGATAGCGATCAGCGGGCGACATCGGGATATGCACCAGCGTCCCAACGGTGTTCATGTAGGCATTGCGATGGGTAATCATCACGCCTTTCGGGCGCGAGGTTGTGCCACTGGTATAGTTGATGGTCAGCAGATCACTCTCGGCAATCTCCGGACGGATGAAGCTTTCTGGCGCGTTTGCCAGCAAGGTCTCGTAGTCAAGCCAGCCCGCCTCGCGTAAGGCATCGGTCAGACCTTCGAGCGCGACGAAGTGCTTGACCTCCGGCAACTCGCCACGGATACCCTCAACAACGTCAAGATAGTCACTGTGGACACAGACCACCTCCGCGCCACTATGCCCGATGATGTAGGCGAAATCGTCGGCGATGAGGCGATAGTTAATCGGGACGAGCACCGCTCCAATCTGGGGTACGGCGTAAAAAGATTCGAGTTGCGCGTGAGTGTTGGGAGCAATATAGGCGACGCGGTCGCCCTGCTTGACGCCCAGTTGCTGGAGCGCGGCAGACCAGCGATCACAGCGCCTGCCAAAATCCGCGTATGTCAGGCGCAAATCTCCATCGACAACAGCCTCACGGTCAGGATACAGGCGTCGGGCGCGGCGCAGAAACTCAAGCGGGGACAAGGGTGTTTCCATCAAATGACCTCCTGAAACGTCACCACTACTAGTGCGGTATATGCCTCGTGATGATTGCCAATAACCAGTACGTTTGCCATTGCTCTACCACTGCTTCTACTACCATTGAAGAAGCCAGTGCTAGCGCTATCATTGCATTTACTATAACACATGCACCGAGAGCATTCCAAACCGGGCAGTGAGAGGCTCCCCATCCTTGCTGCCA
The DNA here is from genome assembly GCA_035716105.1 of Ktedonobacteraceae bacterium. Lineage (GTDB taxonomy): Bacteria > Chloroflexota > Ktedonobacteria > Ktedonobacterales > Ktedonobacteraceae > CADDYT01. Next base: position 7,185 of record DASTKE010000665.1, read on the forward strand.
AACTGGAAGTCGTAGAGGCGATGCCTGGTGCTCGCCCGTGGTGGCTGACCTCTGCCAGCGGCGGGCGTGCGTCTCTCGCCGTCTCCCCGTCTCTCGCCCCCAGCGAGCCTCCCCGGACAGCCTCCCGGACGGCCTCAAGGCATCGCCCCTACGACTTCCCCTCCAAGAAGGGAATTTCTTGTGAGACCGCTCGCAAAGGCATTTCGAGCAAAGTATGTAAAATCTCTTGCAAGTATGATATACTCTTTAATGACTCTGGCACCCACAGGGAAACTGATGGCAGTGGGAGACGTATGGCGTGTCTGGTGCGAGATCAGGATTCATACATATAGAGGTAATGCCGATGCCAACCCGTATCATTATTGCTGACGACGAAACGATCCAGCGCATGGATCTCAAAGATGTACTGACGAAACAGGGCTACCTGGTCGTCGGAGAGGCAGGCGATGGGCAGAGCGCTGTCAATCTTGCTCGCGAGCTGCGCCCCGACCTGGTCATTATGGACATTCGTATGCCCGACGTAGATGGAATTGTCGCCGCGGAGACGCTGACGCAGGAAAAGATCGCGCCTGTCCTGCTGCTCACGGCCTTCGGCGATCAGCCCCTGGTCGAGCGGGCGAAAGAGGCAGGCGTCGTGAACTACATCGTCAAGCCCTTGCGGGAAAGCGAAGTCGCACCTGCTATCGAAGTGGCACTGGCGCGCTATAACGAGTTCCGCGCCATGGAAGAGAAAGCCCGCACCCTCAACGAACAACTGGAAACGCGCAAAGTCGTCGAGCGAGCGAAGGGACTCCTGATGGAGAAGCAGGGTCTCAGCGAGCAGGAGGCATTTCGCAAGATTCAGAAGGCCAGCATGAACAATCGCAAGTCCATGCGCGAGGTCGCGGAAGCTATTCTTCTCACCAACGAGATGTAAGCCGGAAAGGGCAGCAACGACGCTGCCCTTTTCCCTCGTCTAGTAAAGATGCAAAAGATGTCACCGACAACGGACACACGAAGCGCTGTTATCGTCGTTGGTATTCGTTTTCGCCCGGCGGGGCGTATCTATTACTTTGATCCACAGGCACAGTCCTATGCGACAGGACAATATGTCATTGTTGAAACGGTTCGCGGTGTCGAGGCCGGTCGGGTGGTTATCGCCTCGAAAAAGATGTTGGAAGGCGACCTGAGCGATCCACTGAAACCGGTGCTGCGGCTGGCGACCGAAGATGAACTGCGTATGATGCTCTCCTACAAAAGCAAGGAGAAGGATGCGCTGGTACGCTGCGCGGACCGCATCGCCGATCACAAACTGCCCATGAAGCTGGTCGAGGCCGAATATACCTTTGACGGGAGCCGGTTGACCTTTTATTTTACGGCAGACGAGCGGGTCGACTTCCGGGCGCTGGTGCGCGACCTGGCAGCCCAGTTTCGCACGCGCATCGAACTGCGGCAGATAGGCGCACGCGATCAGGCCAAATTGCAGGGTGGCCTGGGACCCTGCGGCAAATCATTGTGTTGTAGCTCGTGGATTTCCGATTTTGGCGTCATCTCGATCAAGATGGCAAAGGAGCAGGGTTTACCGCTCAACCCATCGAAGATCTCCGGTGTCTGCGGTCGGCTGCTCTGCTGTTTGTCATATGAAAACGAGAACTACATCCAGGCGAAACAGTCTATGCCGCAGATCGGTGCGATGCTCAACACACCCAGTGGCCCCGGCAAAGTCGTCTCGATCAACGTTCCGAAGCACTCGGTTGAGGTGATGTTGGAAAGTGGTGCCACCATCCAGCTACCGGTAGACAACGAGCCAGCCAGCGGATGCAGCTCCTGCAGCGTGAAAAAAGCTGGCAACGCTGGGAGTGCAGGCAGTGGCGGCTGCGCCTGTGGCAAGAGTTCCTGCACCTGCGGCAGCCAGGGGAACGGTGGTGGTGGCTGCGGTGCGAAAGGCGGGGGAGGCGGTGGTTGTGGTACCTGTGGTATCAAACGCAAGCCAGCGCAACAAGCGTAACACGTTTTCTTAACACATTTCATCACATCAGGAGAGGGGGCAGCGCACACATGCCGGAACCGTTAGAACCGATTGCTGGCCCGCAGCCTGCTGCAAACGCGGGTGTCAACGAGCCACCACACGATGATCCATCATCTCCAACGCAAGTACAAACACAAGTCCAGGGTCAGGACCAGAGTCAGCAGGTACCGAATCTCGATGCCTTGTTTCAGCAGTCACAAGACGAGGAACAAGACCAGGGAACTCCTTTCGACGCGGATATCGACCCCGATGCCACGCCTGTCGAGGTCATGCGCAAGGTGAGTCGTCATTTTTCTTATCTGCTGGTTCCATTCCTCTTTGCTCTCGTGACCTTTCTGCTGGCGTTTTTATTTCTCGTCGTGCTCAAGGATAATCGCTTCCTGCCCCCCAGCGGCCTCTGGTCCATCGGGCTGATCGTCCTGGCGCTGGCCGTCCTCCAGGGGATGTTGCTCTATTATTCAGGCACCAACAACGGCTACTGGTTTCTGAGCCTGCTGCTCGGTTTTGTCATCTTTCCGGCAGCGCTCTTCTTCGCCATCGGAGGTCTCGCCGGTTGTCTGATTGTTCTTGTTGTCATGTCCATTCTCTGCGGAGTCGCCGCCAAATTCAGTATGCACCAGATTCAAGACGGACACGTGGGCCTTGTCTACTCCTTCGGCAAATACCGGCGCACACTTTCGCCTGGCATGAATTTCCTGCCGCCCTGGGAGCACATCTCCTATACGCTCGATACTCGCGAGACGCAGTGGACATGCTCCCAGCAGACCGTGCCAATGTCTCCCAAAGACGACCTGGCGCTGGCCGCGACGATTGCCTATCACATCATCCCGGAAGATGCCCACTATGCTGTGCA
>DASTKE010000666.1:0-3361 GCA_035716105.1 Ktedonobacteraceae bacterium
GCCAGCTTCTTCCAGGTCGGCGCGGAACAGTTCAGCACGCTGCTCAACAACAGCCAGCCCGCGCTCACGCTCAACCGCCGTCAGACCGGCGATGCCGCCCGCAAGCAGCAGCAGAGCCAGCCAAAGAAACAGACCTTCGCCGAAGCACTGGAAAAAAGCAGCATGACGAAGCAGGAAAAACGCTCCTGGCTGGAATAAATGGATTGAGCAAATAGACCGCAAGGCGCGGGGAAGTCCAGCAGGCCACCCGCAAGGGGATGGCCCTACTATACGCGACGCAGCTTCTAGAGCACGTATAGTAGGGCCATCCCCTTGCGGGTGGCCTGCTGTCATGTTTCTTAACATCCCCTGGTACTTTCTTGCCATGCGATTGCCAGAGCAAGCACGGGCGAGAAAAGGCTTATGGTACGCTTCTGGTGAGTTTACGAACAAAAACGTCATCAGTTCTTAGCCTGTATCTTCATGAGTGAATAGATGCCACCGTGCTGTTCCCATCCCGGTGAGGATGCACGAGTGTGATTGAACTGAGGTAGGAGAAAGCAATGAGAAATAGAGCCGAATCAAGGATGAATCGGCCAAGAGTGCTGGTGGTCGATGATAGCGCCTCGACCTGCCTGTTGATTGCCTCGGCCTTACAACAAAGAGGGTACGATGTCGATATCGCGCTCAATGGGCAGGAGGGACTGAGCAAGGCGATGACCTTCCAACCCCACTGCCTTATCCTGGATGTGCTGATGCCAGGCATCAGTGGCTACAAGGTTTGTCGGCACGTGCGTCAACACCTCCAGCGGCAGACGCCTCACATCATTCTCATCAGTAGCAAAGGCGCGCCATTTGATCAGCAGTACGGGCTGCGTCAAGGGGCTGATCGCTATTTACCCAAACCTTTTACAGAGGAAGTTCTTCTCCAGGCTGTCTGGGAGGGAGTGCCGCCAGCCGTTCGCAAGGTCGTTCCCCCGCCGCTTCCCCGTACCCCATCACAGCGCCCGTCGCTATGGGAGCTTACTCCCCGGTGCGTTCCCAGCACAGAGCCGATGCGCACCAGCAGTCCCTTTGCTCGCTCCACCGTTATCAGAGATGAGCAGGCACATCGACTTTACGTGGAGATCGATGGCAAGAAAACGGTGGCTGAACTCACCGCCATAACCGGCCTGAAGAGGCAAGAAGTTGTCAGGGTAATGCGTGTGCTGCTTCAGGAGCAGTGCATTGAGCTGTATGACTCGGCAGGACAGTTTGTGGAGACGAGATTTGGAGCACCTCCGCGGGGGAACGAAGCACTTTTCGCGCCAACGGAACAGGAGGCAGAGCCAGGTGCATTGTAAAAAGAGGGAAGCACCCAGGCGAGGCAGGAGCGCGAAGCGACCCTGGAAGGAAGGAGACCACGTGTGAATTCGACTCAGATCACCGACGTGCTTCTGGTGATCCAGGCCACCATCACCCTGTTCATCTCTCTACGTGCCTTCGCTCTCTCCGCTCGAACCGGCGACAACATGCTCTTTTCCCTGGGCCTGTCGATGGGGGTGATTGCCCTCGGCGGCATCATCGGGTTGGTGAGCGATGTTTTTCTTAAAGGGGCCTTCAATACCTTCTGGTTCAGGTACATCGGGCAAACCGTCGGCTACCTGTTTATTCTCCTGAGCACCTTTCCTGGCTCCGAGCGCTACAGGCGCGGGCTGAAGCGCTGGCACCTGTTCGTCACGCAGCTCCTGTTGATCTTGTTGCTGCTGACCCCTGTCATACCGGCGCATCCCGACAGCCTCGTACAAACGGCGCTCAGTGGTTCCCGTGGCCTGGTCTGTTTCATCATCTGCTTTCGCTATGTGTCTATCTTCTTCAGGAAGGAGACCCGCTTTAGCTTCCTCATGGGCCTGGCCTTTTTCTTCATCACCTGTGGCATCACCATCTATACCTTGCAGTTTACGACCCCTGATCCGCTGCTTCTGAACTACAGTGGCGACAGCGTGCGTATTGCCGGTCTTGCCACACTGCTCGCTGCTTTCTTCCTGGGATAACTCCTCCTTGCTTGAACAAACTCAACAGGCCACCCGCAAGGGGTGGCCCTACTATACGCGATTCAGCTTGTAGAGCCGCGTGGATGGTAGTATAGTAGGGCCACCCCTTGCGGGTGGCCTGTCGGAAGCTTCAATTCGAAATGACTTCTGTTATTTGGTACTCTCTGGCGTGACTATCGCCCACGTTTCTCGATTATATAATATAAGGGAGCTTTTCACGCAGCATCGCCATGTCTGTTTGTACATCAGCAAAATCTCCTAAAAAGGCATAACATAGGTGGAGAAACATGTTATAATGGTGGGGTAGTGTGGCGTAGTCTATCCTTACGCCTGGTGGAGAGAGGAAAATCGCACTTATGGCAATGTTTGAAAGTTTATCCAAGCGCCTTGAAGGCGTGTTTAACAATCTGAATGGGAAAGGGAAGCTGACCGAAGACGATGTGAACGAGGCGATGCGCGAGGTGCGCCTGGCCTTGCTCGAAGCGGACGTTAGCCTGAAGATAGTACGACAATTCGTCGAGCGTGTCAAAGCGAGGGCCATCGGGGCCGATGTGCTGGGCAGCCTGTCGCCCGCGCAGCAGGTGCTTTCCATCGTCAATGACGAACTGGTGGAGATGCTGGGAGGAGCCGATGGCAAGAACCAGCTCAATCTCGGCGGCTCGCCGCCGAACGTGATTATGCTGGTGGGCTTGCAAGGTTCCGGTAAAACGACCACGGCAGCCAAACTGGCGAACTACCTGCGCAAGCAGGGCCAGCGTCCCGTACTGGTGGCCGCTGACATGTACCGACCGGCTGCCGTGCGCCAGTTGCAGACGCTCGGCAAGCAGCTTTCGCTGCCGGTTTACTCGGAGCCGATGGGGGCGAACCCGGTGGACATCTGCGTGCATTCGATTGGTTTCGCTCGCGAGCAGGCGGCTTCTGTGGTCATTCTCGACACGGCAGGCCGTTTGAACATTGATGAGCGCATGATGCAGGAAGTCATGAACATCCGCGCTCGCGTGCAGCCGGGCGAGGTCTTGCTGGTGGCCGACGCTATGACTGGCCAGGAAGCGGTGCGCGTGGCCGATGACTTTAAGAAAGCGGTCTCATTGACTGGTATGATCCTGACCAAGATGGATGGAGACGCCAGGGGCGGCGCGGCCCTGTCTATTCGCTCCGTGACGGGCGTCCCGATCAAGTTTATGGGCGTGGGCGAAAAAATTGAGGCTCTGGAACCCTTCTATCCCGACCGTTTGGCCTCGCGTATACTGGGAATGGGAGATGTGCTCTCCCTGATCGAGCGTGCGCAAGAAGCCATCGACGAGGAGGAGGCGCTGAAGGCCCAGGCCAAGCTGCAACAGGGCAAGTTT
>DASTKE010000667.1:0-7345 GCA_035716105.1 Ktedonobacteraceae bacterium
AGAAAGCCCTTGCTAGCTGTTATAGTTGTTGCAGTACCCTCAAACGGGCCTCTCATGCTGAAACCGATTGAGCTGGACGGCAAAAAGTTGACGGATGCGGTGTTGCAGTACCCTCAAACGGGCCTCTCATGCTGAAACTGCATAAATTTGGTAACAGTGGTATACTGAATATGTAGTTGCAGTACCCTCAAACGGGCCTCTCATGCTGAAACTGAGAGCCGACGATACCAGCCCATTTACCAGCGACGCCGTTGCAGTACCCTCAAACGGGCCTCTCATGCTGAAACTGAGAGAGCATTCGGGCCACTATAAACACACATACGTGTTGCAGTACCCTCAAACGGGCCTCTCATGCTGAAACATATTGTTCGTGAAAATGGATGTAGTTTTGCCAGTTGTTGCAGTACCCTCAAACGGGCCTCTCATGCTGAAACGATGTACCTCTTCTCTTTCTCTAGAGTACAGCTACAGTTGCAGTACCCTCAAACGGGCCTCTCATGCTGAAACCGACCGGGGTGAAGCAGGGAGAGGGATGGTGTTTGATGATGGATATCAACGTAGGCCCTCTTTTTGGCTTCTAGATGGGTCGGGTTCGGCGATTTCTGATGTGTAGTATACAGGATAAGCACTGCTGTTCGCAAGTGGTTTTTTGTCTGGAAAAGGGGGGTATTTGCGAGCCGAATTGAGCTTCTTTTGAGGGCCATTTGGCTCGCAAAGGATATCTTTCCTCCTTGTGGTGTGACGTGACCGTCGATTTGCGAATCGGCAGGCTGAAGACGGACTTTCGAGGGTCTTTTAGACGACGTCGTTGCAGAAACGCCGGAATTCACAGGTGATGCAGCGCTGTTGAGAGGGCGGGGGTGCGGGCATGATTTCGCTCTCAATCATACGCTGTATCTGGGCGACGGTGTGCAGGACTTTTTTGCGTAGAGATGGGGTGATGGGGATGGCTTCGGCTTTGCGCAGGGGGATGGAGTAGAGGAATGCTTGCCGAACCGGGATGTTCCAGGCTTCTTCCAGTAGGAGCGCATAGGCCGCGAGTTGCAGTTTGAAATGCGCGCCTGCTTTGTGTTCGCTCAGTTTGTATTCGACGACGATGCCTTCTGCTTCTGGCGCGTTTCGTGAGGGAGTGGCAATGGCAAGGTCGATACGCCCGGTCAGGTTCAGTGTGGCTGATTGTAGAGAGAGATGGAAGGCCCGTTCTCCCGTGCTGAGGCCGTAACGATGCAGGCTGCGCCGCTCTTCGCGCTCCTCTTCCTGTTCGTGGGCGTGAATGCCTTCCTCCATCAGGTAGGTCACTGGTCGTATCTTTGGCAGGCAGTAGCGATAGAACACGATGCGCGGGCAGTAGGTATATTGTTTGAGGTCTGTGACCTCGAATAAAAAGGGAGACATCGGGTTATTCCCCCAAAGTTTGTTCTATGATGTGACGGTTCGTCCAGCTTTTCTCATCGAGGGGGAAAAGCTGGACGCTGGCGCTGTGTTTGCCTATTCGTCGGATGATCTTGAGAATCAGTTCTCGTTGATGGACTTTGCTCAGTGTACCGGCAAAGGCGCTGTACTGAATGCGTTCCAGACCGTAATCCAGGCAGGCATCGGCTACTTTCGTGCGCACATTGTCGTCGGTGATGTCGTAGATCAGCAGGTAGCGCATGAACTACTCTCACCAACTCGCGACGAAGGGTTCGTAGCGTTTCCGCTCGCCTCGTACAAAGAGCGCAAGATGCCGCGCCTGACTCTGAAGGATGAAGCGCAGCGCCTGTCTTTTTTTCTCATAGAGTTCGCTGCTCTCAGCCCGTTCCAGCACTTTCTCGGCAATCTTGCGCCGGGTGGTTTCGGTGAGCAACTGGTTCTCATCTTGATCGAGCGGCATCCGCTTATTCACCATGCCGATGATCGTGCGGTCAACGACGGTCTGGCGGAACTCTTCGATCAGATCCAGCACGAGGCTCGGCTTGCCGGGTCGGTCGGCATGGAGATAGCCGCCGTAGGGATCAAGCCCTGCCAGCACGAGCGCCTGTTCCACCAGCGAGTAGAGAATGCCATAGCCGTAGTTTAACGCGGCATTGAAATGGTCAACTGCGCCTCGTGTCTCGCGGCCCGGCCATTGCAGATCTTCCGGGATGATACGGGCGACGGTGGCCCAGTAGCGTTGCGCCGCCCGCCCTTCAACGGAGAGGATCTGCTCGCGAATGGTCTCGATTTTTTCCGCCTGCAGTTGCTCCAGTTCGTGCAGGTAGTCGCGCATCTCAATCGCGACCAGCATCATCTCTTCGTGCAACGCCAGGTCGGTCTCTTTGCGATACTTGGCCATATAGCGCAACAGGTTCGCCTGATTTTCCAGCTTGCCTGCGACAAACGCTTTTGCCAGCGTCACACCACACGTCCCTTCATAGGCCAGCAGTTGCGCCCGGCGCGTAAGGACAGTTCCCGTGAGACCGGCAGAATAGACGCTGGCAATCGCCGTTCCGCGATGATCGAGAAACGAGATTGGTATCCCCTCCTCACAGCATACCCTTACCACATCACTGGAAAGCGCCACACCACTATCGATGATGAGCACATGCTTGAGATGGATGAGCGGGACTTCCTTGATCGTCTTCTGCTCCTGTGTCACCCGCAGACGCCCCTGGTGTTTGCCCACAAATGTTCCTTTGCCTTCCACAATAAGTTCCATCGTTCAACTCCTCCTGACCTGTTTTTCTGGACAACTGATGGTGCTTCCAGATTGCACCGTCTCTAAACCAAGTATAAAAAAAGATTCCGCAGGCAATGCGGAATCTTTCAGGAAATTACTGTCAGCAGGAACATCCTGCCAACCTCGTTACGCTTCGATCGTGTACCAGCCGTTGCCTTTGACGCAGTTCTTGCCGACATGCATGAGCTCGCCCCAGGTAAGCAGTTCGCGGAACGGGGTGAGGTCTCCAGCAAAGGTTGCTTGCCCGATAAGGCCACCAATCGGCGAGGAGGATTTCTGGCGGTACGAGTAACTATAGACTTCCTCCCAATGCGTGCCATCTTCGACACAGCGTACCGTATCGGCCAGATCGATATAGCGGCGCTGATCGCTCACAATGCACTCCTCGTCACTGCCTCCTCCATACTCATGTTGCAGCGCGTTGAAGCGTTCCAGCAGTCGCCAGATCAGGGGACGAAAGGCCGCTTTGCGAATGGGGTGTGCCCGCTCGGTAATGCGCGTCGGGGTCAGGAAACGCAAGGTGATGGTATCCGTTGGCAGTGTGGCTGCCTTTGTTTTGACCTCCTCCGGTGTCACCACCAATGCCGGAACTCCGACCAGGGGCTTCTCAGCTGTGTAGATCGTCTGGCGTTGCTTGCTCAAGGGATGATAGGACTCGATCCGTTTGACTTTGAACAGGCCGCGCTGATTGCCCCGTTCACCAACTCTCTTGCCCAGGCCAAATCGTTCGATCAATGGCACGGAGAGTAGAATGTATGGCAATAGTTGGACGATATTGCCAAAGAGCGTCAAGCCAAAGAGCAGTTCTTTCCCTTTCTCGTACCTACGAGCCTCGCCAAGCGGCGGTAAGATAATGTATGGACGCGGCACGTCGCGCCCCCGGACATTCTCTTCGCGCAGCGGAGCAACAAGGGCGCTGACCGGGCAGAGATCATGCAGCGGACAGTCAAAGCAGGTAGCTGCTGCCCGGTTAGTGCAAAAGCGTTTCCAGACCGCGTCAAACAGGCTGCCGCGTAGGGCTGAGCCGCTGTGGTCATCCAGTTCCAGCGGTGTCGTGGTTTCCGCAACAAACAACAGGTGATGAGTTTCCAGCCCGCTCATGCTTCCTCCCCCTCGCGGCTATACCGGTACCAGCTATACCCTCGACTGGAACGCACCATCCTGTAAGGCAGAACAACATGGCGTATGATGCGATCCTTCCCTATAGTCAGCCGTTCCTGACTGTAAATGTTCGCCCGCTGAAACGTCAGCGTCTTGCCACAATCATCGAGCATCTGAAGCACACCATCAGCACGAAATGTTCGCAAACCATCCTGAGTGAGTTCGATGAAGGGATTGTCTGGCAGGTTCTCGACCACGCGGGGCGCGGCGGCAAGCTGCACAAAGCCTCCGCGCTTGCCAAAGTAGTTTACCCCGGCCAGCAAACGCGGCAGTTCCTCCGGCAGCGCTGTATCTATCGGAGTCGAGAGTGCCAGTTGAAAGGCGTCGCGATAGTAGACGTACTCGCGGTAGGCGATGGTCGAGTAGAACGGGTACTGTCCCCGGTCGATCTTATCGGCCAGTTTCTCACGCAGGCGTGCCTCAAACTCCTCTCGCGTCTCATCCTTCTTTTGCGAATCCTTCGACTCCACAGGACGCCAACTCTTGCTAAAACCCTTGAACACCAGAATGTCCTCCGGCAAGGCGACACTGAGTGAGAGGTCACGCAGGAGAGGGAACAATCGTTCCCCCTCCGCGACCCCCAACGTGCGAATAGCCACGTCCAACAGCGCCATCTTGATAGCATATGGTGTCATAGTCAGCAGCGTTTTGCCGCCCGATGAGGTTGCCGCCGCAGGCTTGAGCGAGAGAGGCACAACCGGCAGGTAACGCGCAATCATCCACATAACACACCTCTTCTCACTGGCTATCGACGAAGAGTCAGCGCGAACGGTGAGCTGGAGTCGATCAATGCTCGCATCTTCGTCGCAAAGTCACTGATGGTGTTGAACGCATCGAATGTCACCATTGGCTCACCGCTCCCGTTCAGCGCGTCGGCGATCCCCTGTAACTGCTCTTTGTAGGTGCTGTTATCATCCGCACCACCCATCAAAGGACTGATGAGGGGAGCAGGGGCCGCACTCCTGCTGGTGGTAATCACGCCTTCCAGCGAGACCAGGTGTGGCAGTTGTGTTGAACGCATCGCGCCGTTGAGTTCGATGAAGGCATAGAGCAAGCTTTCCAGCAGGAGAGAGGCCCGCTGCTGTCGCTCATCATCCCCGATAGCATACTCCTGGCTAATATCGTTGTAGCCGATGCGAGAGAGTTCCAGGTGACAGACAAGCGCGTACACGCCGCTGGAGGCCGGGCGATGGAAGATGCTCTGCCCCAGATTCGCGCCGCTCTTCTGTCCTTCAGCATCCTCAGCCCGCTTATCGGTTCCGCGCTCTGAGGCATATTTGACATGGAAGTAACTGTCTGTGCGTACCCGCTCCGGCATTCCCAGCACCCAACCAAACTCGCTGATCGACTTGCGCGGTGTCGAGCGCCCCTCCGTCACCAGAAAACCCGCCACATCATCAATGGCGCACGTGCGCAGCACCTGGTCGATGAACTCTCCGTCCTTCTTTGAGGCGCTTTTCATAAACGTCTCATCGGCATTGATACGATTGACGTTGAAGCGCTGGCAACTCTGGCACAGCGACAGATGTTGTTCCCGTGCCTGCTGGTAAAAGTGCTCCATCAACACGTGTTTGAGCATATCGCCAGAGATGGCATTCACACTGTGCAGCCTACCATCCGGCCCGACGATCTCAACCATGCGTGTCTGTATCTGATTGCCTTCACCACCCTCGTTGTTCAGGCTATGCATATTGAGGGTTGCCCGCGCCGCGATGGAAAGGGACGCGATAGCTGTTTTCATAATACTCTCCTCTTTTTTCTCTTTCGTCTTCCAACACTTATTCCTCGACGCCATCAGCAGAGGGTTCATCCGTCTGCTTCGACACACCGTTTGCCGATCCCTTGAACGAGTAGCCACAAGCCACCAGCAAGGACCCGACAACTTCAGAGCCATGTTTGTCCACCAGGGCAACGACCTCTTTCAGATCATCCTCACTGGTCATGTAACGCAGGTGATGGTTCCGGCGTTCCTGTGCCGAAAGCGGATGCATCTCACGATGCGTGTTTCTGGCAAGCTCTTTGATTGCCTTTTCGTCCTCCTGCGCTGTCTCAGCATTGTACTGAAACAGGAATTCCGAAAGCGCTACCAGAAACTCATGCTTGTAGCGCGCTTTGCGCATCAACTCCTGACCGAGACCATAGCGCACCTCATACGTGCGATCGTTGTTCACAATGCGGCGCTGCTGTGGAAAAACGGTAGCCGAGCGGATAGCATCGGCGATGCGCTGAAAGCCTTTGTTGCCGACAATTTCCAAAGCGTCGCGGTTGTTGGTGGGGTCGCTCATCAGCAATATCTCCATTCCTTGAAAACTCAATGGCCGGATGTACCGGTTGGGATTTTTTTCGCGCAGGCCCATCAGGTAGCTGCCATACAAGGTGGCGAACTTCCAGAAGGGCCGCAGGTCGTTGCCGGAAAGAAACTCACGATAGAGGCGCAGCAGTTCGTACTCTTCCGCGCCCTCTTCGCCCTTACTATTGCGGATCGACTGAATAACCTGAATATGCTCTTGCAACAATTCCCCGGCAGCCTCCACCGTTTGCTGGCTCTCCATACGTGGCAACCATTCTGGGAAGTTAATCAGAGCTACATTCATCGTCGCATAGGCGCTACCCATATCCTTGTAGGACGTGACCTCAAACCCATGGGCAATGCTCTTGATGGATTCTTTCCCTCGTCGCTTGCGCAATGAATCACGCTTGAACAGTTCCCGGTAGTGCCTGACCAGAAGCTGAGCGAAGCGCAACGAGGCTAAAATATCCAGTTTGATGGCGCTCGTGGGCCAGAGGACGGTCCGCAAGTCGCGCATCATCGCCTGTAACGTGTCCAGATGTACCCGCTTTGGCTGCAAGACATACGTCTTACGATCTTTGCTCTCTTTGATAATCAGCGGTGCCGCCGCCTCCATAAAGCCGCGAAACTTGAGCAGTTCCAGCAGCCAGAAGCTGTCCTGGTTGCCAATCGCCAGTTCGCTCGCCTTCGTGCGGTTCGCTCCCTTGCCTGTCGTAGGGTTCACGATTTGCAGCGCCGTTCCCAGCGCCTTCCCGCCCAGTCCCTGTTCCTTCGCCATCTTCTGCCACGTGGAAACTGCCGCTTCCACATCATTCTCCGGCTGTGCAAAGAGCGCAAGCAACAAGGCGATATGCAAGCGCCTCTGCTCATCGTCCAGTTCGTTCCAGCGCAGCGCCAGTTCGTTAAAGCTGCCAACAATCTTCATCGAGCTGATAGCCTGATAATGAGAGAGCTTCGTATCTGGCTCCTCATGCACCATTTCCATCAATTCAGGCGCTTTCCTCAAACGCGCATCGGCAGTTCGCAGTGCTGCTGGCAATTTGCTTATCTGTTCCCGATAGCTCTTGCTTCGGCTGATTTCTTTGTCATAAGGAAATCCGTCAAGCTTCTTCCCCCCTTTCTCAGCCTTATCGCGCTGCTTCTCGTTCTCAAGCGGCAATACCATCTGTATACCCGATAACGATGGCAAGCTGCCG
>DASTKE010000668.1:0-4405 GCA_035716105.1 Ktedonobacteraceae bacterium
CGGCTCCGAGACGACCTGCCCGATGGTGTAGCGTGGGTCCAGCGAACTGTAGGGGTCCTGGAAAACCATCTGCATATTGACACGCCTTTTGCGCACCTCGTTCGCTGAAATCTTTGTCAGGTCCACACCATCCAACTTCACGCTGCCCGCCGTTGGCTTAATCAATTGCAGGATAGCGCGGCCCGTCGTCGACTTGCCGCAGCCGCTTTCACCCACCAGGCCGAGCGTCTCTCCTCGTTTGATGAACATATCAACGCCGTCTACTGCCTTCACCTGTGCCACGGTGCGGCCCAGTATCCCCCCTTTGACAGGGAAATGAACTTTCAGACCCTTCACGTCGACCAGTGTTGTTCCCGCGGCTTGCGTCTGAGACGTTGAGACTTCTTGTACCATCGTTGCTTTCCCCCTTTAATCCGGGTAGAAGCAGGCTGCAACCTGCTCTCCACGTCCTACGGGCATCAGTTCTGGTCGCTCGCGCCGGCAGCGATCCTGCACTTTCGGGCAGCGTGGGGCATACGGGCAGCCTACCGGTGCGTTGGCCAGATCGGGTGGCTGTCCCTGGATCGGGGTCAGCCTTTCCCCACGTCCCTCATCAAGGCGCGGAATGGAATGCAACAGCCCGACGGTGTAAGGATGTGCTGGCGTCTCAAAGATCTGCAGGACGGGCGCGGATTCCACCACGTGTCCGGCGTACATCACGTTCACATATTCGCATGTTCCCGCGACAACGCCTAGATCGTGCGTAATCAGCATCACCGCTGTGCCAAACTCTTTGGAGAGGCCCTTCATCAGTTCGAGAATCTGGGCCTGAATGGTCACGTCCAGCGCGGTCGTTGGTTCGTCGGCGATGAGTAACTGGGGATTGCAGGCCAGGGCAATTGCGATCATCACGCGCTGGCGCATTCCACCGCTGAACTCGTGGGGATAGTTCTTCGCACGCTTCTTTGCGTCTGGAATACGTACCAGATCGAGCATCTCCACGGCGCGCTTCCACGCCTGGTCATTGCTTACACCTTTGCGATGTCGCTTTACCGTCTCTGCAATCTGGAGGCCGACGGTAAACACGGGGTTGAGCGAGGTCATCGGGTCCTGGAAGATCATGGACATCTTGCTGCCGCGCAAATTGGTCAGCTCGTCCTGATTCTTTTCCAGAATATTTTCCCCGTTAAAGCTGATTTCGCCGCCAACGATTTTGCCGGGAGGGGTGGCAACCAGGCGCATCACGGAGAGCGCGGTAACACTCTTGCCACAACCGCTTTCTCCTACCACGCCCAGTGTCTGACCCTGCTTTATCGTAAATGAAACATCATCGACGGCTTTGACCACGCCACCGCGTGTAAAAAAGTAGGTTTTCAGGTTATTTACTTCTAGCAGATTTTCCGCCATGTCGACTCTCCGCTCTCTAATCTTTGGATCGTGGGTTGAAGGCATCGTTCAAGCCATCGCCCAGGAAGGAGAAGGCCAGCACAATGAGGGCCAGTACGATAGAAGGAAGCAGGACTTCCCAGGGGTGCGTATCGATCAGCCCCTGGCCCTGGACGATCATCAGGCCGATACTGGAACCCGGCGGTTGCACGCCCAGACCCAGCAAGCTGATACCTGCCTCACCGATAATCGTGTTGGAGATGTTCAGTGTTGAGGCCACGATCACGATGCTGAACAGGTTGGGGACGATGTGCCGCAAGATGATCTGGGTATCGGATGTACCGGATGTGCGCGCCGCCTCGACAAACTGCTGCTCTTTCAACTGGAGGGTTTGACCTCGCACGAAACGTGCCATCAATGGCCAGGCGACGAAGGCCAGCGCAATCGATACGAGCAGGAGGCGCGCATTGCCGTTGGGGCCAATGATGGGGATAGTGCTGAACACCACGTCCGCTTGAGCACCGAAGATACCCGTGAGCAGGATGACGAACAACAGGCCTGGGAAGGCGAATACGATATCTGTCAGGCGCGCCAGCACCTGATCAATCCAACCGCCATAGTAGCCGGCCAGCACACCCACCAGCACGCCCAGTCCCACATCTACTATCTCTACCAGCAGGGCTACTGCCAGCGATATGAGGATGCCCTGCATCAGACGCGCCATCATATCGCGCCCAAGATCATCGGTGCCGAGCCAGTACTGGCCAGAGAGGAATTCGTCCTGGCGATCCAGTTCCTGGTGATAGGGATTGTGATACTGGCTTGGCCCAATGGTCTGATTGGAGATATCGCTGTGATAGAGACCACCTATATGCTGGTAGATCACCGGCCCGATTAGCGCGAGCACAATGAAAAACACGATCACACCAATGCTTGCCATCGCTCGCTTGTCACGCCGCAGGCGTCGCAGCGAATCCTGAAGGGGCGTTGGGGATTTCTTTTTCAGACCCTTCTTACCTTCGTCCTCAATGGCAGGAGGAGTGGGAACTGTCTCCACGCCATGCTCCGGTTTGGCTAATTCTGCGATTTCCAGAGGGACAACAGAGGTATCGGGAAACATCACTCCTGAGGAAAGATCAGGGTTCTTATCTTTCGTGTCCATCGTGTGCCTTCCTCCTATTGGGCCTTAATGCGCGGATCAACCAGCGAGTACAGAATATCCGAGAGCATATTTCCAATTACGACAGCGACCGCGAAGAGCACAACCGTCGCCTGAATAACCGGATAATCCCGGTCGCTAATGGACTGCACCGTCTCGTAGCCAATGCCTGGGATGTTGAAGATGTTCTCGATAAAGAACGCGCCAGACACCAGCAGGGCCAGCAAGAGACCGAAAACTGTGAGCAGCGGGATCATGGCGTTGCGCAGCGCGTGCTTGTAGATGACTACCCGCTCTAACAGACCTTTGGCGCGTGCCGTGCGCACAAAGTCCTGCTTGAGCACTTCCAGCATACTTGCGCGTGACAGGCGAGCGATATATGCCATACCTCCTGCCGCAAAGACGAGAATTGGAATGACTTTGTACGAGAGGTCGGCTGGATCGTAGGCCCAGGGCGTCCCCCAGTTGGAAACTGGCCAGCTAGCTCCTGTCTTCTGATCGAACCAGATAATGACCACCTGCATAACAACGGCCAGCACGAACACGGGAATAGAGTAGAGAATCAGAATGAACCCCATATTGACCGTATCAATCCAGGTATTGGCCTTGAGGGCGGAGAAGATGCCGACAGGCACTCCTACAAGCATTTGCAAGATCAGCGCCCAGAACCCCAGCTCAGCCGAAACCGGTACGCCATCTTTCAGAATATCCATGACCGCCCGGTTCGTGTACTTGTACGAGAATCCGAAGTCAAACCGGAACATGTGCGATAGAAAGTTGAAGTACTGCTGATACCAGGGTAAATCTAACCCGTAAGCATGTCGGAGTTGATTGTAGACAACCAGGTTAAAGTGCTCGCCAAGCATGTCGCGTATCGGATCACCGGGGGCGAAATAGCCCAGAATGAAGGTGATGAAGGTTACACCGATGAGCACAAATATCAGACCGATGAACCTCTTGACCAGGAACTGAATCATGCTGTACCCCCTACTCCCTTTTCGAGGTGGTAAATGTGTACGAGAGTATGTCCTATTAACTACTCTCTATACCTGTACAGACCTTACGTATCGTCTCTGTTGTCAAGCAGTATCTACGAAGCGGCACCTTTTCATAGATAAAATATGACAAGAACTTACAACGAGCGTTACATAAGCCGATTTAAACTTATTTTAAGTGACATGACTCTATATTGTCAAGCTCATTACTGAGCAATTGAGCGAACTTTTCCTTCATTTCCTTCGCTGCTCTGTGCTGTTGCCTCCTTTCGCTCCATGCAAACTATTTTTGCACCTGTACGCTTGACTCGTACCTGACTACATATGCCTAGACAAATAGCAAGTTGCTATATCCAGGGAACCAATAGCACACACCGTTCAATTGAGGGAAAACGGCTATGTATACTACGCTTCATACATGCGAAATCTCACATGTATGAAGCGTTTTTTTACTCTACTAAACGTGCTGGATGACAAAAAAAGGGCAGTGATCAATCGATCACTGCCCCCTTGTCCTGCTCACCTTAAAGCGTAACGGACGTTTGTGGTGAGCAGAAGAGGTACCTCGAACTCAATGGGCCGCGATGTAGATCGCACCCCAGTCGTCAGGCGGGGTCAGATCCTGCGGATTGAAGACTATGCCCTTGACATAGGGTTTGAGTACAAAGGTATTGGTCACTTGCTCCATTGGCAGCCAGGCGACATCGTTCGACAACTGCTGTTCGGCCTGATAGTACTGCTGCAGGCGAGCATTCTGGTCGGGGTTGACATCAGCCTGCTCCAGCAGCGTCTGGGTGGCCTGCTGCTGGGAGGCCGTCGCGGAGTTGTTCTGCCCGTAGTTGCCGTTGTTGTTGGGAACGCCCTTGTCGAACTGCAAGGTGGTCCA
>DASTKE010000669.1:0-2136 GCA_035716105.1 Ktedonobacteraceae bacterium
CAGACGTATACGTACTATCTGTGGTTGCAAAATAAACAGAGAGATAGCAAGATAGTTCCTTTGCGCAAAAACGTATCCAACCACGCACCTGTCTCGTCATAACTACCGATGACCTTCTCAGGTACATCTTGTATACTAGAAAGGTCATATACATACGTTAGACAAAAAGAATCTGGAATATCCTTTTGCGCGCAGGGCAGGTAGAAACTATAAAGAAAGTGTATGTATTCAATGGCATTAATGACAAAAGCACCACAAAGCAGGCGAACACCGGCCCAACCCGGCAAGGGTCAGGCGCGCTTTGCCTTCACCATTCTCTTTATCATCAACATTCTGAACTACACGGATCGCTATGTGCTTCCAGCCATTTTGCCCAAGATTCACCATGACCTGGGCTTGAACAATACTGAGCTTGGTCTGCTCGGTTCCTCATTCTTGCTGGTCTATGCACTGGCAACACTGCCAATCGGCATCTGGGCAGATAGAGGCGTCCGTAAAAATATCGTGGCGTTGTGCGTTGGCATATGGAGCGTTGCCACGACACTGGCCGGTATCACCCAAAACTTTCTTCAATTGTTCAGTGTGCGCGCCATTCTAGGCATTGGTGAGGCAGGATATGCCCCGGCCTCTCTCTCGCTACTGGGCGATCTTTTTCCCAAAGCTCAGCGCGGACGCATTCTCTCCTACTGGTCGTCGGGAATGCTGATCGGCGCTGCCTTCGGCTTCACCATCGGTGGCCTGGTGGGAGATGCGCTTGGATGGCGCTGGGCATTCTACTTCGTCGGCATTCCCGGCCTGCTCGCCGCGTTTCTGGCATGGCGCATCATCGAGCCAAAACGGGGCGCATTTGACCACGAAGAAGAAATCGCAGTCGAGGTGGGGACCACAGAGGAAGATGTGGTTGTTGCCGAGCACGCTAGCATTGGCAGCGATTTCTGGGGATCAGTAGGAAAACTGCTTAAGATACCGACTTTCTGGGTGCTGCTGGTCGCATTGGTCTTCAGTTTCTTCACCATCGGCGGCACCTCGTTCTGGATTCCCACGTACCTCGTGAACACGTTCAAACTGTCTGTCAGTGAGGCTGGTTTAGTCTCTGGCGGTGTGCTAGTAGGTAGTGGCATCGCTGGCACGCTCATCGGTGGCTGGCTGGCCGACGCTGCGCAACGCCGCTGGCCCCAGGGTCGCTTGCTGGTGGCAATGATCGGTTTCCTGCTCGGCGCGCCGCTGGTGTTGATTGCGCTCTTCGTCCACAGCCTGCCGCTCTTCATAGCAGTGTTCGTGCTAGCAGGTATCGCGCTCAACTTCTGCACCGGCCCGCTCAACGCCGTGATTCAGGACGTAGTCACGCCCACGATGCGTGCCACTGCCGTTGGCCTGGCGCTGCTCCTCGCCCACCTGCTTGGCGACGCGGCATCGCCAACCATCATCGGCTCGCTCGCCGACCATTACACCCTGGCAACCGCGCTCATAATCACCGCCCCAACCTGCCTCTTCCTGGCAGGTCTCATCTGTCTCATTGGTCTTCGCACCGTCGCCCAGGACATGCATAATATGCAGAAGCAGTTCCACAATTCAGCAAAGCAATCGTAGGAGAAACGCGGAGAGGAAGCGGACGAGCGCACTGGATGTGCGCTCACCCGCTTCCTCTCCGCATTTTTCCCCTCAAAAAACTCTTGTACATCCTTGACAGGTATGCTATAGTATAGGCAGAAGTCACGCGGGAGTAGCTCAGTGGTAGAGTTCCTGCTTCCCAAGCAGGCTGTCGCGGGTTCGAGTCCCGTCTCCCGCTCCCAGGTGGAAACCGTCTCTTTGCAAGCGCTTCTAGCGCCAGTTGAGAACAACCAACCGGCGAGAGGAACGGCACGAGGCGGTTTTGCTTTTGGCAAAGATGCGCGCAGCGACAGACTGCCTCGCAACCCTTGCAACATACTGCCTTTTCGCAGACGCGACAGACTGCCTCGCCTCTCCTTCACCGTGCGATTGTTCTCTCAAAGAGCAAGAAAGAGAGAACCCGACATGACGTCAAACTCATCAAAGCACCCTTCCACCCACGTGACGGAAGCACGCGCTGCTGCCCAGCGTAGCAAGCTGGACGCTGAGGCCCAGCGTCGCCGCACTGCAGAGAAAGCGGCAACC
>DASTKE010000670.1:0-2329 GCA_035716105.1 Ktedonobacteraceae bacterium
CGCAGCAGGCAGGGAGTCGTGAAGGTGCTATCTATAATGCTCACCGCGCCTACGTCCTGTGCGGCGGCACTGATGGCATCCAGGTCGATCACTTTGACGAGTGGATTAGAGATGCTTTCGACAAAGACCACGTCCGGCTGCTCTTCGCGTATGAGGTCGGCGGCACCGGGGCAGTGCAGGTTCTGAAAGATGACCTCGACGCCCATGGGGATAAAGACTTTGCGCAACAGGGCGATGGTTGCGCCATAGAGATCGCGGGCGGCCAGAATCTTCGCGCCGGGTGCCAGACCAGCCGCCAGCAGCGCTGCATGAATGGCCGCCATACCTGAGCCAAAGGCGACCGCGCCGACGCCACATTCGGTTTGTGCCATCATGCTTTCAAACTCGTATGCATTGGGATTGCCCTGCCGCGCATAGACGTAGCCTGGCTCCCCGTTAGCGCTTGAGCCAGAAAATGCTGAATCAAGCGCCTCAGCATTGCTATGCAGGTAGGTGGTGCTGGTGTAAATGGGCCGTACCGCTGGAATACCGGAGGCATTCGTAGGGCCACCGCGTGTGTTGCCATGAACTAAGATGGTATCCAATTCCCACGATATGGGCTGTTCTTGCGTCATACATTACCTCGGATAGTTGGAACGATCAAAGACCTTCCCATATTCCCCAGCGCCAGCGATGCGCAGGCGTACATGCAGGGGAGCCAGTAGGGAACGCCAATGAAATCAGGATGAAGATAAGAAAATGCTCCTGCTGCGACCAGCATCATTTCGATAAGCGTGCCTGTAATAGCTGTCACGACTGAGAGCAGCAAATTTTGCCAGCTTTTTCCGGCCAGGAACCAGAAATCGAAATAAATGATGACCAGCAGGGCCGTTTTGATCGGCGAAGTAAGCATACTGGCACCAACCAGATAGGCCAGCAGCAGCCATGCCAGCTCGCTCATGCTAATGATCAGGCGATGCGGTCGTTGGATGTGGCCGATCAGTGGGTCGAGCAGAGGATGTGAATAGCCGATGGCAACGGCAGCGCCTCCAAACAACAATGGTACCCACCACGCTAAACCAAAGAACACCGGCACAGGATAACGCTCAACTCCGCTGCGCACATGGAACACATCAAGGCACGAGCCGAGAGCAGCGCCCAGCAGAAAGAGCCAGAGGAGTGTCAAGCCTGTGTGTTTCATAGCGCAAATATTCCTGCTCAGGGATTACAGAGGGAATTGAGGTAGCCTAGCGACGTGAGAAGTTCCTCGATAGGTGGCAATTCTGCCTCTGTCTCTGCTGTCCACTGCTGGTAGAGCGCGTTAAACCTGTCAGCCAGCACGATGCCAGGATAGAGCGTCTGTGTCGCCCGATCCCACCTGGTGTAGCGCGCAATCACATTGCCCTGTGGGTTGCCGAGCACGGGAAAGGGCAAGCGCAGTTCCTCCTGCACGCCCAGGTTGACAATAACAGGGTTCGGCGTAATCGCCAGCAGAGCGCACTCTTCTTCGCGGAAGGTCGCGTAGTGTTGCGCGAAGGCCCGTAGCAGACCCCGCGTCTCGCCCAGCATGATATCGCGTGTGAAGAGAAGTATCAGGTTCTGGCGCTGTTTGTAATTCCACGGACTATACGGCATCCCATCGGCATCCGGGAGATCAAACGCCGGAATGATCTGCCCCGGCTCTAACAGTGGTTGCAGTGGTTGATTCCTATCTGTCATCATTTCCTCGCCTGTGTGCAGCAACGTGCTCTCAATTACATTACTCTTGATTGTACCTCATGGCGACAGCCTTTGTCCTTCATTCGTTTGACAGCGGGAGTGTGAATGCACGCAAGCAATGCTGTCATATAATAAGCAGGAGGATTATTTGATCCGGTGCGAGATCATTCGAGCGTTACTTTTGAGGATTGAGGAGACAATTTGTGAGCACACCTGCTGATCGTCCAACCACCAACGCTTCCCTATCTGGTGCGGATTTCATGCGCCAGTTTCTTCCCAATTCGCCCTATGCCGGCCATCTTGGCATCCAGCTTACCGAGATGCAGCCGGATATGGCGCGGCTGACGCTGCCATTCACCGACGCCCTTGTCACCATCGGTACCACTGTACACGGTGGGGCTATTGCCTCGCTGATTGACACTGCTGCCATGGTTGCCGCCTGGTCGGGAGCCACGTTCACAGGCACCCCTCGCGGTACAACGGTTGGCCTGACCGTGAATTACCTCAGTGCAGCGCAGCACGAGGATATTCAAGCGACCGCTCGCGTGCTGCGGCGCGGTCGCAACCTGGTCTATCTGGATGTCGAAGTGCATAACGCATCGGGAACCCTTGTCGCTAAGGGTCTCGTCAC
>DASTKE010000671.1:0-5918 GCA_035716105.1 Ktedonobacteraceae bacterium
AGATGACCGGTTCTGGTCGTTAAAATTCATCTACCGAACATGCGAAGGTAAGCTGATAATGGTGGGAAAACCCGTCTTGATTATTGTAAATGGCCTGCCTGGTACGGGAAAGACGACCCTTGCCAGGCGGATAGCGTCCGATGTTGGACTACCCGCTTTCTCGCGAGATGGCCTGTATGAAACCCTCTACGATGCGCTGGCATGTGAGAGCAATGGATGTCCCCCTTTGCTCGGCCATGCCTCTTTTACCCTCCTCTACGCTATCGCAGGCTCGATCTTAGCGGCAGGTCAATCGTTGATCGTCGAGGGGTTTTTCGGAAATCCCGAATTGAGAGGAGGCCAGTTCCTCCAGTTGCAACAGGCACACGACTTTGAGCCATTTCAGATTATGTGCAGGACAGATGGAGAAGTTCTCCTGAAGCGCATCCTTGCGCGTATAGAGAGCGGGGAACGACACGTCGGTCATCAGGATCGGATATGGGTCGAACAGAACAAAGAGCGACTCTCAGAGTATCTTCCACCACTTGCTCCTGGGGGTCAGCTTGTTGAAATCGATACCACCACACCTGACAGTTTTGAGTATGCTGACCTCCTCCAACGCATTCGGGCTGCACTTTCCCACATATAGCCCTGACCACATTTCGTCCGCCCCTCCTTCCGCCAGAATTCACCAGCCCTGATTGTTAGCAAGAGCCTCGTTTGCGGGCGTATTGGCGGCGCATCTTTACGCGGCTACCGCAGTCTTCCATGCTGCACCAGACGCGACTGCCATTCTTGCTGGTATCCAGAAAGAGCCAGCCACAGTCGCCAGCGCCGGGACACTGCTTCACCCGCCCAATCTTACTTGAGGTCAAGAGTTCTACCGCCGAGGCGGCTATCGGCCATAACATACAATCCAGTACGTCCTCTCCAGGCCATACACAAGTGAAGCCCTCGCTGGTTGACACGAAAGAGGCGTGGAGCATGGCCTCTGCAAAAACATCGCGCAATGCGTCCAGATAGGCCTGTTGAGGGGATATTTCGTGCGCAACAGCCTCGAAGACGCGATAGATCGTCTCGCGCAAAACGATGGCTCGCTCAAAGGTCTGGTTGGCCTCCGTAGGATGATGCATAGCGATTTGTAAGAGATTTTGCCTCTCCTCCTCTGCGAACACACCTGCATAATGACTCCACTGCACAAGATCGGTATAACTACCCAGGTAGTCCTGGCCATGATCGCCCAGACGCGGATCAACGGTGTTCGCAAAATCCAGGCACAGATTTCCACCTAATAGACTGAGTGTATCCAGCGATGATGCAGACATAACAGGTTGTTTGTCACTCTGCAATTGGGCCATTCTGTCCTCTCCTCCTCTTATTACCATTAAAATGATCTTGACTGATAAGAATGTTTTGTGGTATTGTATTACCGGTGAAGTAATTTTAGCAGGTAAGATATGAGATGTCAACACAGACAGAAAGGAGAATGGGACGTGCGTCCAATTGAGCAGTATGGCACGCTTCGTCGGGGATGTGACATACTAAAACAGCAGGAACAGGAGCGATGGATGCGCCGGGCCGCGACGCTCAGAAGAGGGTATCGGCGGCTCGCCTACAGGGTAGGTGTGCAGATTTCGCTGTCTTCTATGCTGCGGTTCGCCGGTACGGTATTCCCGAAATCCTGGTCTCGAATAGAGGAGTAATCACAAGAATGTGCCCTTCCCGCAACGCATGGAGGCGCGGAAGTTCCTCACGAATGTAGCCAGAAACAGCAGATAGCCATCTGTGCTCATCCTTGCTGTTCACAGTTCGTCGTGGTATACTCAAGCTATGACAAATGTCCTTACAACGCTCTCAGGCTCTCATGTCGTGCAAGGGATCATTGTCGGCGGCGTGCTGGCGTTTCTCACGGCAAATATCGTGATGAACGCGGTGGTGAAAGCCATGACCACGACCGTCAACGGGTGGAGCACCACCACTAAATGCGGCCAGCCCGGTAATGGCATCCTCCTGCGGGCCGCATGCGCCAAAATCCTGCCCGCCACCAATGTGGCGCAAGAGGCTGCCTACTGGACGACGACCGTCGATAGCGCGGGGCGGAGGCTCTCCGGTCGGCGCGATTACGTCCTGCATTTTCCGGCAGGACACCTCCCGCCCAACGAGGCCTTCTGGTCGCTGACCATGACCGATGTTGTAGGGTACATGGTGCGTAACCCCATCGATCGCTCCAGCGTCGGCTCTCGCTCCGGCCTGGTGTCCAACGCCGATGGCTCACTCGACATTTATCTGCAGCGCACGGCTCCCGCCGGACACGAGTCCAACTGGCTGCCTGCACCGGCAGGCTACTTCAAGCTGATGCTGCGTGCGTATCTGCCTGGCCGTGCTGTCCTCGACGGCGAGTACCACGTGCCGCCCGTCATGAAAGTGCCATGAGATGAACAGGCTTATTCTGAAATACAAATATCCTGTGACGTTCGCCATCCTGGCAGTCCTGGCATGGGTCGTCTACAGGTATTTCTCTCAGGGGGGGAGCCAGCTTATTACATTCGTCGTCGTGGCAGTCCTCGTATGGGGACTCGGCACGTTCGTTTTCCTTTATTTTTGGCCGCGGATCACGTATAGTGCGTACAAACGAGCGATCGTGCGGCATGGGCTTGGCGGCGACCCCATCCCCGTCAATACGCTGTACGCGGTGTCCACTCGCGCTTCGCCCGTGGCGTCAAACTCCAGCTTATTAGCAACAGGGACCGACGACGTGCTCTACCTCGGCGGCGGGCTCGACCTCTCCAAAGGGCCGCAAGTGTTGCACGTGCCGGACATGGCGGGCCGGTACTACAGCGTGCAGTTCACTGATCCGTCGGACGGCGCGAATTTTGCCTACGTCGGCACACGCACCACGGGAACCGAGGCTGGCGATTACCTCATTAGCGGACCGGCCTGGAAAGGAACCGTGTCGCAGGGCATGACACCGATTGCTGCCCCGCACAATGTGGCGCTCGTTATTGGTCGTGTCTTTGTCGAGAGCGACCGTGATCTCCCGACCGCCTACGGGCTTGCCAGGCAGATACAGCTCACACCACTCCGTGAGCAAGAGAACCGATGACAGAAGAGCAGGAACAGGCGAAATTCTGGCTGGCTCGTGATGTGGGAGACTTTGAGGTGCTGAGGGCAACCTATATCCGGCACAGTTTCTCACGTCACACGCACGAGGGCTACGCCATTGGCATGGTCGAGCGCGGCGGCGAGAAGTTTTACTACCGGGGAGAGACCCACCTCGCACCGGCTGGCAGCATCGTGATTATCAATCCGGGCGAGATTCATACTGGCTACGCGGCCACCGAAGCGGGCTGGAGCTACCGGATGTTGTATCCCTATGCCAGCCTGCTGCAACAGGTCGGGGCAGATGTTCTGGGTCGGCAGCGCGACGTTCCCTTCTTTCCCAGTCCGGTCATTGATGATCCGCAGCTTGCCGCGCTCATCCGGCGGCTTCATCTCACGCTGGAAATTCCGGCGGCGACACTGGAACGCGAGAGCTTGCTTGTGCAAGTATTTTCACAACTCGTCACGCGCCACGCGGAGAATGGGCTTCAGCCGCAAAGGATGGGGCAGGAACGCCAGTCGGTGCGGCGCGTGCGAGCCTATCTAGAGGAGCATTACGCCGAAAACATCTCGCTCGAACAGCTTGCGCATATGGCCAACCTCAGCCCATTTCACCTGCTGCGCGTCTTCCAGAAGGAGACAAAGCTCTCGCCCCATCTCTACCTCACACAGGTACGCATTGCTCGCGCCAAAGCCCTGCTCAAGTTCGGCCTACCAATCGCACAGGTAGCGCTCGAAACCGGCTTCGTCGATCAAAGCCACCTGACGCACCAGTTCAAGCGGCATGTCGGAATCCCTCCGGGTCAGTACACACGCGGATAGCAAGAATGTACAAGACGGGCCGAAACCTTATCCGTACAATAAGGTATAGCCAATTCTTCACGACAAGTTAATACAGAGACGTGAGCGGCCAGGCCACCCGCAAGGGGATGGCCCTACTATACACGCCTACCTATACAGAGGGAATCGCATCAGTCTTGTAGGACCATCCCCTTGTGGGTGGCCTGGTGGCTTAAATTCACACTTATTAGGAAACGTACCATGTCCAATACTTCTATTGAGAACAAACCAACAACCGAAGAGCAGGTGAGCTTTACGTTGTCCGGTATATTGACCGGCGCACGGAAAAGTATTCCCATTGCGATCAGCGCCTTCGCGACCGGCCTGGTGTTTGGCGTGCTGGCGCGACCGGCTGGCCTCAGTTTACTGGAAGCGCTGCTGATGAGCGGCCTGGTCTTTGCCGGAGCATCACAATTCATCGCGCTCGGCCTCTGGATGATGCCACTGCCCGTTGGGGCGATCATCTTCACGACGCTGATCGTTAATCTGCGCCACATGCTGATGGGCGCGTCGATCAGCCCCTGGTTCTCACGCCTTCCCGCCGCCAGAGCCTACGCGACGCTCTTTTTCATGACCGATGAAAGCTGGGCGCTGCTGATGGGCGAGTTCGCCAGGGGGAAACGCAACGCGGCCTTTCTGCTCGGTAGTGGCCTGACGTTGTACAGCGCGTGGCTCAGCGCGGCGCTCGTGGGACGTGCATTCGGCAACGCGCTGCAAGACCCGTCGCGCTGGGGATTGGATTTCGCCTTCACCGCCGTCTTTATCGCGCTGCTGGTCGGATTGTGGAAAGGCAAAGGGGATATCCTGCCGTGGGTCGTCGCGGCCATCGTCGCCGTTGCAGCCGCGCACTGGCTGCCCGGCAAGTGGTACATCCTGCTCGGCGCGCTGGCGGGCAGCTTGATTGGAGTTCTACGTCATGCAGATTAGCCTTCCCGCCCTGCTCGCCATTCTCGGCATGGCCTGCATCACCTACCTCACACGCATCAGCGGCCTCGCCCTGATGAGCCGCGTCACGCTCTCGAAGCGCGTGGAGGCGTGGCTTGGCTACATCCCCGGTGCCGTCCTCGTCGCCATCATCGCGCCGACCGTCCTGACCAGCGGCCCGGCAGAAGCCCTGGCCGCGCTGGCAACCGCACTGGCAGCGATACGCACGCGCAACTTCTTGCTTGCCATGCTGGTAGGAGTTGGTGTAGTCTGGATACTACGCACGTTAGCTGGTTTAAAATGAAGGAGATATATCTCTTGATGTGGAACACTGTAGGGGCGACGCCTTGTGCTCGCCCGCCGTGGTTTTCCATCACGGATGCGGGCGAGCACAAGGCATCGCCCCTACAGTGTTCTCCATGGGAGAGTAGATACGGTAAGGACTTATGCATGGACAATTCACGCTTAGAGCTCACGCCCGAAGAGATGCGCTCTCTGGGCTACCAGGTCATTGATATGCTGGTGGAGCACTTCGAGCAGGTGCGGGAGCAACCGGTGACGAACCGGGCCACGCGAGCGGAGATGGAGCAACGGCTGCGCGAACCGCCTCCGCAACAGGGAAGCGTAGCCGGGGACGTGCTGCAACAGGTGCGGCAGGATGTGCTGGGCAACAGCATGTCTATCGATCACCCGCGCTTCCTCGCCTTTGTACCGAGCGCAGGCAATTTTGTCGGTGCCATGGCGGATGCCCTTGTTTCGGGCTTCAATATTTTTGCCGGTACGTGGCTGGAAGCTGCCGGGCCAACGGAGATCGAGTTGGTGACGATTGACTGGCTGCGACAGTTGTGCGGCCTGCCGGAGACTGCCGGTGGCTTGTTCGTCAGCGGCGGGTCGGTAGCCAATCTGACGGTGCTGGCGACTGCGCGGCACATCAAGCTTCAGGACGATATGACGGACGCGGTCGTCTATTTCTCCGATCAGACGCACTCGTCCATTGAGCGAGCGCTGCGCATCCTGGGCTTTCAGCCCGGCCAGTTACGCAAGTTGCCTGCGGACGCCGATTTTCGCCTGACACC
>DASTKE010000672.1:0-7039 GCA_035716105.1 Ktedonobacteraceae bacterium
GCGATGCCTTGTGCTCGCCCGCCATGGCCAACCTGTCCAGGTAGCGGGCGAGCACAAGGCATCGCCCCTACGACTGCCGGTTTCCCCCGAAGGATGGAGAACCCGATAGAACACCTTATGCTCGGTAATTGTACCGAGAGCATCAGTGTTTCTCCCTCGTTTGTGACAAATCACTTTTTCCCTTCGTCTTAAGGCGTAGGTCGGAAGCCTCTTGCATAACTGAGCAAGCGAGGACGTTTCCGGCACTTTGATGGAGGTAACAAGCGCACACGTATGCAGCTACGATCTGTATTTACACCCCAGGCAGCAGAGGAGCAGAGCCAGACTCCCATCATCACGCGCTGGTTGCGCCACTTCTTTACGGAGGATATCTCACCGGACAACCTTCCCATCGTCGATCTCCAGCGGCGCGCCTGCTGGATCGGCGTAGCCTTTATCTTACAGGCGCTCAATGAAGTGGTCTACGATTGGAATCCTCCTTTCCTGAAGCAGCTTATCGCGTTCATTCCCTTTGTACTCATCCTGGGCAGCTTTGCTGCCACCTGGATAGCCTTTCGCCCGCAGACGTTGCAGCAGCGCACGCGGCACCTGCAAGCGCACCCGCAGCGTTGGCAGCGCCGGGTGTTGTTGCTGACCGTTATCCTGGCCATCATCGGTGCGACACAGTTGGTGCGCGTAACCATCATGTGCTTCCTGCCACCGCAGATGTCCAACGACGGCACATCGCTCGACACCAACGCGGCCATCCTGCTCGTAGAGGGACGCAATCCCTATACCGATTCCAATATTCTGGACCTTGCCCGGCGCTTTCCCATCCAGCCAAACTGGACAACGCCCCTGCGGCGTGGACAGTTCGCCGACCGGCTGGACTACCCCTCGATGACCGAATTCCAGACCACGCTCGATACCGACCTGAAGGCGGGCGCGGCACCCGAATTTGAATCGAAGGTGAGCTATCCCGCGCTCTCATTCCTCACCCTCGTCCCGTTCGCCCTCTTCAACGACTATAATGTGCTGCCCTTCTACTTCGCGGGCTACTTGCTGCTGATCTTTGTGGCCTGGAAGGTGGTTCGACCAGAACTGCGCCCCTGGGTGCTGCTGCTCTCGCTGGCGAACATCCCCATGTGGATCTCCGTCGTCGGCGGCAACCTGGACATCTTCGTCACCCTGCTCATCGTGCTGGCATGGCTGCTGCGTACGCGCCGCTGGGCTTCGGCCCTGCTCTTCGGCCTCGCCCTGGCTACCAAGCAGACCTCGTGGTTCCTGGTACCCTTCTACCTTATCATGATCGGTCGCAACTACACTTGGAAAGAGGCGATTGGCCGTGGAAGCATCGCGGGCGGCGTTGCCTTGCTCTTCAACCTGCCCTTCATGCTCTGGAACTTCCATGCCTGGATGGCTGGCATCCTGGCCCCTGTCGCCGACCCCATGTTCCCCATGGGCGTTGGCCTCGTCAACCTGAACGTCGCGCACGTGCTGCCCTACTTCCCCGGCTGGGTCTACAGCGCGATGGAGGGCATCGCCATGCTCGCCATGCTCGCCTGGTACTGGCGTCTCTCTCGCAAGCACCCGGAAGCCGCGCTGCTGCTGGCCGTCATACCGCTCTTCCTGGCCTGGCGCAGCCTCTCCTCCTACTTCTACTGCGCCGCCTTTCCCATCTTCATCCTCCTGGCGGCGCGCCCCACCATCGGCAAAGCCGCCTCGCGCCTGCTACAAGGCCCGATGCACGACCAACCTGCACGGGCATCACATGAACATATGACTGTGAGATAACGAAAGCACGTGTCACGCGCTTTCGTTATCTTACAGTCATATGTTCATGTGATGCCCTCTCGACTCTTTTGCTGCTTCGTGGTACAATCGTTACCATCAAACACACATCCCACCCATCCTCTTATCTGAAGAAGGAAGCTTATAGATCATGTCTACGAAAAAAGAGAGTAAATTTGGTGTTTCACCGGAAGACGAGGCGCTGGTAGAACAATTGCTGGCGCAGTATCACCAGATCGCCACGAACTTACATAGCAGCGAGAATCCAGACGAGGCCGAAGCCGCCCTGGATGACATCCATGCCATGCCGGAGTCGGCACAGATGGCGCTGCTCAAGGCGCTTTCAAAAGAGCAGAATAGCGATGCCGCCGATGTGCTGCTCGCGCTCAACGAACTCAGCCCAGACAAGGCCATGCGCAAAGAGGCGCGCCGCGGGCTGATTCGCCTGGAAGGTGCGAAGGTCTACCCGCGCTGGGAGCCACCCGCCACGCGCACGCTCATGGTTCCGCTGGTGCGCCAGCCCCCGCGCTACTGGCGCGGCTACGTGACGCAGGTGCGAGAAGAGGGCGAAGTGCAGCTCGTGCTTATCTTTGAAGAGGGCTACGAGTACAACGAAACCCGCATGTTCATCTTCCTGCTGGACTTCTGGGAGCAGGGCGTCAAGGATTTCTTCATCCAGGAGTCGAACAAACGCAGCGTGGAGGAGCAGATCCGCAAACTGCAATCACAGTTGCCCGATGTCACCCTGGCCGACGTGACGCTGGCCGAGGGTCGCCGCCTGATTGAGGACGCGCTCTCCGTCAACAAGTGGCGCGGCACCACGCCCCATAAGGAGTACCGTCACCACCTGCCCACCATCAACCAGCTGATTCTAGAGGCCGAGAACGTAGGCCAGGATCGCGGCCAGACCTTCATCAGCCCGCAGTTGGAACCCGACGAGATCGCGGGAACCTTCGTCGGCGGCTGGGCGCTGGGCGACTACGGCCTGAACTACGATATGCTCTCCCGTGACAGTCGGCTGCGCGAAGGTCTGGAGCGCAACGCCTGGATCGAAAAGCGCCGCGCATGGGCCAACGAAGCCCGTCCCACACGCTTTGAATTGAGCATGGTGCGCGAGCGTCCAGCCCAGGAAGCGCCCGTCTCGGCGCTCTGGGTCCCTTCTCCCAGCTTGCTCACAGGGCGCGGTTCCACGCGCAAGGAGGTTGAACTGGCCTGGTCACTGGAGGTAAGTGAGACGCCTCTGAGCGGCACACTGCCGGAGATGCCCATGGGTACCATCGTCTACAAAGAGACCGGGCGGCACTGGTACTGGTCGCTCTTCACCCTGGTACAGGAAGATGGTCAATGGCGCATTCAGAGCATCAGTGACGAAGGAGCCACTATACAGGGTCTGCCCATCGAAGAGCTACAGAAGCGCGTTGACGAGCAGGACGCACTGATCCAGGAGATCACGCAGAACCCTGTGCCACCAGACACGGAGGAAGCACAGAAAAACTTCGAGGAAATCGTGACGCACCTGGTTCGCGGCATGTACTACGACGACGCGCTGATCGCCAAACTCCCGCTCGACCAGCACGTCTACGAGGATGCCTACAGCCGCGCCATAACCCTGAATAACTTTGAGCGTGCGGCAGCCTATGTCGACCGCATTGCGCAGCGCTTCGGCCAGGGACGCGGCGAAATCTTGCAGCGCCTGGGCATCCTGCAAGCGACGCTAGCCGACTGGTACCTGGACCGCAATCTGACGGAGCGCAGCGAGCATTTCTATGCTCTGGCCGAGGCCACGCTTAACCAATCGCTTGACCTCACGCCCAGCGTCGCGGGCCATGCGCGTCTCGCCGAAATCCTTTTCAACCACCATATCCGGCTGGACGAGGCGGAGACCCACCTGAACCAGGCGCGAGAGCTGGCAGCCAGCAACGCCAACCGCACTGAAGAGGCGATGGTTGAGGTTGACCTCGCCCAACTCGCCGTCGAGCGCGAACAGTACGAACGGGCGCTGCAACACTTCCAGCGCGCCGCCGAATTGAATCCAGCCATGGAGGGCATCTGGTTCAACATTGGCATGATGCAGCGCATCCTCAAGCGCTTTGACGATGCCGAAGCCACCTACAAGCACGCCATCGAAGTCGAGCCACGGGACTTCCGCACGTACTCCGAACTGACCGCCATTTACATGAACCAGCGCCGCTATGCCGAAGCCCGGCAGATTCTGGAACAGGGCTTACGTGTGATTCCGAATAGCGCGCACCTGCGCGCCCTGCTCTCCTCCGTCTTCCTGGAAACAGGCGACCGCCGCCGGGCGCAAGCCATGCTCGACGAAGCCGAGCGCCTTGACCCGGAGAACGATATCGTCAAGGCCATGCGCGAGGAGATGAACCGGGCAAGAAAACGGTAATAGTTACCACTCAGAGAAATATCATTATGGCAAAGAAAAAAAACGTACAGCTGCAGGCATCGCAAGAGGAGCAAAGTAGAGCGCAAGACATCTTCCAGCGCTACCGCCAGATTGCGAACGCCCTGCACAAAGCCGCTGATCAGACCGGGGTCGAGGCCGCTCTGGCAGACATCAACGCGCTGCCGGAAGCGGCCCAGATCGCCCTGCTTCAGTTGCTCGCCAGGGAGCAGAGCACCGACTCCGCCGACGTGCTGCTTGCACTCAATGAACTCAGCCCCGGCAAGCCGGTACGCAAAGAGGCGCGGCGCTCGCTCATCCGACTGGAAGCTGCCAGGATATACCCGCGCTGGCAGCCTCCCATCACCTGTGCTCCCGCTGTTGTCGTGAACGCGCAGCCAGCGACTTTCTGGCAGGGCGTGGTCTCCGACACCTTCGACGCGGGTGAGGTTAACCTGCTGCTCAGTTGGCAGCAGGCCGATGGTCAGTTTCGTCTCATGGGCTTCTTGCTCGAATTCTGGACCGAGGGCGTCAAAGATTTCTTAACGGAGGTCGCGAGCAAGCATCACATCCAGGAACATTTCGATGAGATGAACTCCCTGGAAACAAAATCTTGCACCCTGGCAGACGCACGCCGCCTGATTCAGGATGCTCTCGACGTGAACCAGCGCACCGGCACGCAGCCGCATCGCGACTATCGCCGCAATCTCTCACTCATCAAGCGCTTGATACTGGACGCGACCGATGTTGGCGAAGACAGCGGCGTCGGCCACCTCCACAACAATCTCGAACCGGTAGAGGTGGTCACCAAATTCGTTGAAGACTTCATCGCGGGTCGCTACGGCTACGCCTATGACCTGCTCAGCAGCGACAGCCCGGTGCGCGCAGAGCTTTCGCGTCAGGACTGGGTGAAACAGCGCGAGGACTGGGCGCAGGTGGCAAAACCCGAAGGCTTCAATCCAGGCTTCGCCGATGAACGCCGACAGCGCAGCAGCGGCCTCTGGCTACCTAACCCCTTCGGCGGCAAACGCACGCCTGAGCGCAAGGAGATCGAAGCGGCCTGGTCGTTCGAACTCACCGACACCCCTCTCGCCGGGGAACTGAAAGAGTTGCCCACGGCAACCGCCAGCCTTGCGGAGACGAGACGGCACTGGTTCTGGGCCAGCTATCCCCTCGTACAGGAGGACGGTGAATGGCGCATCCAGGATATCGTCGACGAGAGCGCCACTGCACGCCAGCTTTCCATTGATGCGCTTGAGAAGCGCATCAATGAGCAGAGCAAACGCATCGAAAAAGTGACGAAGCAGCATAAGCCCACCGACAGCGACGCCCTCGACTACCTGGGCGATGTCGTGAATGGCACGATGCGCAATCTGAACTACACCGATGCCCTGCTTGAGAAGATGCCGCTCGACCGCCATCTATACGAACTGCAAGCCGCCCGTACCATCATGGTGCAAGACCTGGAACGAACGTTGATCTACTTAGAAGAACTGGTGCAGCGTTTCCCAGAAGGACGGATACTGGCCCTCCAGCAGTTGGCCGCTTCGCAGCAGCAACTGGCGCAAAAGACCTATCAAGACGTTGACGACGAACGGGCTGAACACCTGCTGGACCTCGCCATCGCGAACCTGCGCCGGGCGCTGGACATCGAAGATAGCGCATTCACCCACATGCTCCTGGCCGAGGTGCTTGGGCAACGGGACGACGACGGAGACGTGATGGAGGCCAAAAACCTCTTGCTCACAGCCAGAGCGCTGACAACAGACACCAAAACGCTGGCGAGTATCGAGGATGATCTGGCAGATATCGCTCGCGACGAGGACGACTTCGAGCAGGCGCTGCAACACTACCAGCGCATCCTGGAAATCGACCCCGACGACGCCAAAGCCTGGTTTGATATAGGCAAAACCTGTACAGATATGGATAACAACGCGGAGGCCGAGCGCAGCTTTAAACACGCTCTGCAACTCGAACCCGATTACGTAGAGGTCTATCCAGAGCTGCTCCAACTCTATCTTGCAGACGGGCGCACCGGGGAGGGAAACACACTGATCGAGGAAGGGCTGCGGCAAAACCCCGACTCCGTCCAGTTGCGCCTGACGCAGCTACCAGTGCTGATTGCTTTCGACGATTTCCAGCAGGCCAGAAAGATGCTGGACGAGGCGGAGAATCTAGACCCGGACGAGTTACTCTTGCCCATCTTCCGGGCAATGCTGGAAAGTGTCAGACCAAAGCCGCTTGCCACGCCCCGCCTTCCAAAAGCAAGAATGGCACCGGGCAAAGCGAAAAAACGAAAAAGACGATGATTCTACAGGAACAGAGCATAACCTACCATACCGTCACACTGGGCCAGATGACACGCGAGGGGGACGCGCTGGCGGAGATTCGCGAGCGAGATGAGGCCGGAGAGGAGCGGGTGCGCACCCTGCGCGTCCCTGCCGGTCTGCCGGGTGAGGTCGTGACCATCGGCGTTGAGGAGCCGCCTGCTCCACGCCCCGGCAAGCACCGCCGTCGCTGGAAGCCGCGCCCGCCGCGTGTCTGGATCACTGAGATACACACAGCCTCGCCGCTGCGCGTCGCGGCCCCTTGCCCGGTCTTCGGCACCTGCGGCGGCTGCCAGCTTCAGCATATACGCTACGACGCTCAGTTAGCGTGGAAACGCGACGTGGTGCGCCAGCTGCTGAGCGAGGTCGGCGGCTTCGACAACCCTCCCGTATTAGCGACAGAACCATGCACCGTTCCCTGGCACTATCGCAACCACATGCGCTTCTCCATCAACCGCGGCGGTCAGCCCGGCCTGACAGCACGGGGAACGCACCGCGTACTCCCACTCACCTCCTGCCCCATCGCGCACGAGCAGATCAACCGCGC
>DASTKE010000673.1:0-2841 GCA_035716105.1 Ktedonobacteraceae bacterium
TTGAGCGCTTCTCCTGCCCTATCCGCCTGGCGCATGATACTGTGTGCGGACTGCTAGCCGAGAAGCAATTCGGCTCGATTCGTGACATCGACCGCTGCGCCTATCTGACTGTTTCCACTGGAACCGGCGCGGCCTTCCAACTGCGGAAAGGCGCGAACGCCCTGACCGTCTCTATAGAGATCGGGCATCAATTGTTGGATGGCAACCTGCGCGAGTGTCTATGCGGGCAGGTGGGCTGCCTGGAAACATATACCGGTGGCCGGCAACTGGAATTGCGCTATGGTCGCCCAATGGCAGAGATAGCGGATGAAACCTTATGGCAGCAGTTTTGTCAGAAGCTGGCGCTTGGCCTGGTGAACCTGGCGATGCTCACGCGGGTCGAAGCCGTTGCCGTTGGTGGTGCCATCGCGCTGCATTCTCCAACGCTCCTCAATGCTGTGCAGGGAGAGATCAACGCACGCATCAGGGGTGCGACGTTGTCGCTATACCGGGCGGTGCTGGATGAAAATGCCCCACTCGTCGGCGCGGCCCTCCTGCCGGGGGTGCCTGAAGAGACGATCATCCACTAGACGAAGAGACGAATTAGCAAGAGAATCTCCATCCTTGATGGGGAACTCGTAGGGGCGAGCACAAGGCATCGCCCCTACGAGTTCCGAAAAAGGACTTTTCGTGGTATTTCTCATGCCAGCAGTCCCTTCCCTTGCCTGAAAACGTCGCCTGCCCGATATCTAACTGTGTAGAGTATGTGGGATGGATGTACGGATTTTCACTATCTGGGAAGGAGTAAACTATGAGCCGTTCTGGTCAACGCCACCACCATACCGATGAGATGCGGCGCGTGTTATCAGCCGCTCGCGAGGAGGCGCTGCGGTTGCGCCATCGCTCAATCAATACGGAGCATCTGTTACTGGGTCTCCTTAAACTGCGCGATCCATTTATCGAAGGACTCTTCTCTTCGCTGCGTATCAGTACGCAGCGTGTTGTGCAGGCGCTAGAATTCGTTGTTGGACGTGGCCACAAAGCGCTGGTGAGCGAACCAGTCCTGACGGCGGCTGCGCGCTCAGTTTTAGCGCGAGCCAACGAAGAAGCTGCTGCTGCTCAGATCGAGGAGATTGGACTGGAACAACTGCTCTTGGGCCTTTTAGGAGAGCAAGATGGCGTTGCGGTGGGAGTGCTGGAAAGCTTTGGCATGTATCTGGATACCGTGCGCAAACAACTGATTGCCCTGCGGGCAACTGGTACCGAGTCTCTATTTCTGTCCAGCCAGTATCACATTCGCTATGAGGCCACACCCACACTGAACGCGGTTAGCCGCGACCTGACGCTGGCGGCACTGGAGGGAATGCTCGATCCCTTGATTGGGCGCGAGGCGGTGCTGGAACGCACGATGCAGGTACTCGCACGCCGCTCAAAAAACAATCCTGCGTTGATCGGGCAAGCCGGCGTTGGGAAGACGGCCATCGCCGAGGGGTTGGCGCTGCGCATCGTGCAGGGGCGCGTGCCGGAAAACCTGCTGCAATGTCGCGTGGTGTCCCTGGATACCGGTCTGCTGACGGTTGGCACGCGCTTCCGGGGAGATTTTGAGGAGCGTCTGAAGCGCATCATGCAGGAGATTCTCAGTAACCGGGGCATCATTCTGGTGATTGACGAGCTGCACTCGCTGACCGGGGCAGGTGTGGCCGAAGGGTCAATCGACGCGGGCAACCTCTTCAAGCCCATGCTGGCACGCGGCGAGTTCCAGTGCATCGGCGCGACAACGCTGGACGATTATCGCAAAACCATCGAGGCGGACCCGGCTCTGGAGCGTCGTTTTCAAACCGTGCAGGTACCAGAAACCACGCCACAGGAGACGTTGGAAATCTTACAGGGCCTACGTTCGCGCTACGCCGACTTCCACCACGTCACAATTACCGGCGAGGCTCTACGGGCGGCGGTGCAGATGTCCTCACGCTACATCGCGAGCCGTTTCCAGCCGGATAAGTCGATAGACCTGGTGGATGAGGCGGCAGCGCGGGTATGTGTTGGTCACGTCATGGCCCCTGAACAGCTGCGTGTCCTGCGCGAGGAGATCATGATGGCAGAGAGAGCGAAGGACACGGCCATTATGCATCACGATTTTGTCGCGGCCTCACAGCAGCGCAGGCGGGAGATGCAGCTGCGAAAAGAACTGCAACTGGTTGAGCAGGAGTGGATGGACACGCACCAGCAGCAGCGACCCATCGTAGACGAACAACACATAGCCGAGGTGGTTGCCCTGTGGACGGGCATACCCGTGATGCAGGTTGCGGCGCAGGAGGCCGAGCGCCTGCTGCACCTGGAAAGTGAACTGCACCGGCGCGTCATCGGGCAGGATGTCGGCGTGCAAGCGGTTGCCAGGGCCGTTCGCCGCTCGCGCACGCAGTTAAGCGATGGTCGTCGCCCGGTCGGTTCGTTCATCTTCGCCGGCCCGACCGGAGTTGGCAAAACGGAACTGGCGCGAGCATTGGCGGCGGCGCTCTTCGGCAATGAGGGTGCGCTGATCAAAATGGACATGTCGGAATTTATGGAAAGTCATAACGCCTCGCGCTTGATCGGCGCTCCTCCGGGATATATCGGCTACGATCGGGGTGGGCAGTTGACCGAGGCAGTTCGCCGCCGCCCGTACAGTGTTGTCCTCTTCGACGAGATTGAGAAGGCGCATCCCAAAGTCTACGACCTGCTCTTGCAGATACTCGACGACGGGTGCCTCACCGACTCGCACGGTCAGACCGTCGATTTCAAGCACGCCATGATTATCATCACCTCCAACGTGGGAACGGCATCCCTGAAGCGGAGCACAATGGCCTTTACAACCTGTAGAAG
>DASTKE010000674.1:0-2699 GCA_035716105.1 Ktedonobacteraceae bacterium
GCTGGCAGGTGTGTGGCGAGCCACACACCTGCCAGCGCCTCCATTCGTTTCACAAATCACTCACTGATGGTGGAGACTTTTTTGCCTGCCTCTTTGAAGCCGAATTTGCGGATGGTCTTGCGCAGCCAGTCTGCCGTTGGACCATCATCTGTCCGCTTGCTGGTATCGACCAGGAACGAGGCCGTTTCTGGCTTCGGCTTCAGGTGATTGGCTTCGCGTAGCGAGGCCAGTTCCGAGTAGTGCTGGAACGCCCAGTACAGGTTGACGCGGCAGCCCTTGCAATTCTTCGCATCATCTGCATTCTGCATCCCACACTGTGGACATGCTGTCATCTCTTTCCCTCCCTTATCGTACAAACTACACCTGCAGGCCACCCGCAAGGGGTGGCCCTACTATACGCGCACGAACGGCACACCACACACTCACATATCAGCGCCATCTGCCGTATAGAGTAGGGCCACCCCTTGCGGGTGGCCTGGGATGCGGGTGGCCACGGTATCTACTCAAATCAATCCCTTGCGCATGGCTTCGGCGACTGCGTGGGCGCGGTCGGTGGCTTGCAGTTTGCGATAGATGTCCTGCATCTTGCGCTTGACTGTTACCTCGCTCCAGAACTGGCGGGCGGCGATCTCCTTGTTGGTGCAGCCTTGAGCCGCGAGCCGCACAAGTTCGATTTCCAGGTCGGTCAGACCAGCTTGCAAGCGCTGCTGCTCTTTCGTCACCCGGCTAAACTCTTCTAAGACCTGTGTCAGGGCGTGTGGGTCGCCGATGACGCGCTCTCCATTGAAGACAGAGCGCAAAGACGAGAGTAGTTGCTGCACTGGCAAAGCTTTTTGTAGATAGCCATGCACCCCTAGCCGGAGAGCCTGGAACAGGTACGCGTCGTCGCAATGACCGGTAAAGATCACAATGCGTGTCTCCGGGCAGGCCCGCATCAATTGCTGCACGATATCCAGCCCGTTTGTCTCGCCCAGGAAGATGTCGAGCAGCACGATATCCGGTTGTAGCTCTCTGGCAAGCGCGATGGCGGCGCTGCCCGTTCCCGCCTGCCCGGCAACCTCGAAATCCGTTTCCGCCTCCAGCAGGGCGCAGAAACCTCTGCGGACGATCTCGTAGTCATCCACCAGCAGCACACGAATAGGAGTGTGCTGCTGCTGTTGCTCCTGTACCTGCCCTGCTTCCTGCACAGTGTTACGCCTTTGCTTCGATCTCAAGTTCCCCGGCACCAGCGGCCTGATGGCCGTTGCTTGCCCCGTGTCCATTGCCATTGGCGGCGCTGGCCTCGTCAACAGCCCGGATGACGGGCAGAGTGCGCAGTTTAGCGGACTTGCCACTGCTCCCCACCGGGGAGAGTTTGGAAGCCATCGTTCCTTTGCCGACCTCCAGGGCTACGCTGGTCATTGTCGGTACGTGGCAGAGCATGTTGGTATAGGAAGCGTTCGCCAGGGGGCAATAGCACTCGCCAGCCTTGATGCTGCGGCGCATCTCCTCGGCCTTGAGGGTCGTCCAGGCCGAGGTGAAGTCGTAGTTGTGCTCGCGCAAGTTGCCGACCGACTCCGCACGAATGCAGCACGTCCACACGTCGCCATTGGGCGCGATCTGCGCCGAGGCGATGCCTGCCAGGCAGGGAATGATCTGCCGCTTTTCGGACAGCGTGCGCTTCACGATATCGTAGTAGCGGTCGCGGAACGCCTGCGTGATGCGCGAGACACCGGTGGATTCGCTCTGGCGAATGCCCTCCTGCAGCTGCTCGATCACCGGCTGGTATTTCTCAATCGGCGGCGTGATGCCCATGCCTACCGTGTCGAGTTCGACGCGCTCCTCGGCTATCTCGGTAATAAACTGGTCGGGCTTGAGTTCTTCGCGCACAAAGGTGTAGATGTTGTCAAACTCGTCGACGTTGAAGTTGGAGATGACCGTGTGGACGCCGAGCGTAAAGTTCTTGTAGCGCTCCTTGAGGGCCTTGAGACCAGCGTAGGTACGCATGGCCCGCTCGAAATTGCCCTTGACGCCGCGCACGATATCGTGCTTGACGCCCACGCCATCCAGCGACAGGTTGATAATTACCTCCGAGCCGGGCGCGGCCTGTAAAACCTGCTCGACGCGGCCTGGAATAATCTTATCCTGAATGCCGTTGGTCGGAATATTGATGATGCCGGGGCGGCAGTGGCGATAGGCCAGACCAACCATCTCCGGCAAGTCCTTCCGCAGGGTCGGTTCGCCGCCGCTGAAGGTAAACCAGTATGGCGCGTGACCTATCGAGGCAAACGTTTTATCGTATTCTTCCAGCGTAAAATCATCATTGGGTCGCTGCCAGACATTACACGTTTTACAGCGGGAGTTACAGCGATAGCTGACGCTGATGGTCAAATTGAGGGGAAGCGCAAGCGGTTTGCCCAGTATATAGGACGCCTGCATCTTCGGGATTTGCGGTAACACTTCAAGCATGTCTGTTTCCTCCCTGACAACCGGATATGGTACTGAAAAATAGGCTCATTTTTTTCTCTCTATTTTTCTTTTTCGGTTCAAAAACAATCCCTCTAAAGGGTAATGGGTATGTATAGCAGTCCCCATATTCTTGTTCCCCTGGTCTAGTAAACGGTTGAGCACCCTATAAGCAACTTCTTTTATTGAAAAGTACCAATCAGTACGCATTTTTCTGGATGACCACGCAGAAGCGCCAGGAACGGATGATGTTC
>DASTKE010000675.1:0-8629 GCA_035716105.1 Ktedonobacteraceae bacterium
TGGGTAAAAGGTAGTATCCCCTAGAGGGAAAAATAGGGATTCATCCCGATAGGCAACATCAACCACCTGGCATATACTGTATCTGGACTTTTAGAAACAAAGAGACCCTTTGCAGATTTATGCGCTGTGTATACCGGTACCGGATTCTGCCAGGGACAC
Source organism: Ktedonobacteraceae bacterium (assembly GCA_035716105.1). Lineage (GTDB taxonomy): Bacteria > Chloroflexota > Ktedonobacteria > Ktedonobacterales > Ktedonobacteraceae > CADDYT01. The sequence continues at coordinate 160 of DASTKE010000675.1, forward strand.
GCTTTGTTCTTCATTGTACAAACACGAGGAGCTTATCTATGCATAAAGTTCGTCTGCACAAACACCTGTTATTTTCGCCACTGATGGCACTGGCGCTCCTGCTGGCGATGACAGGCATGGCATCGGCCCATGCCAAAGTCTACAAGGCTATTCCTGGTATTGGCGCAACCGTCGCGCAGGCTCCGACAACGGTGACGGTCTTTGCCCTGGAGAACATCAATCCCGACCCCACGAAGAGCAATCTCTTCGTCTATGCGCCCAGTGGCGACCTGGTGAGCCAGGGAAACGCCAAAGTATCCCTGAGCAATCCACAGGAAATGTCCATTTCGATCAAGGCCGATGGCAATGGCACCTATATCGTGCGCTGGGTTACTGTATCAGCCTCTGACGGCGATCCCGACCAGGGAGCTTTTTTCTTCAAGGTTCAGGCAGGCGCAACGGCAACGCCTACCCCGGCACCTACCGCGAGCAATAGCGGGACTGGCACAACCCCGACGACAACGCCCACGAGCGGCGGTACACCCATCTGGGTACCCATTGTCGTTGGCATCATCGCGCTGCTGGTTGGCTTAGCAGGCGGTTGGGTACTCGGTGGGCGACGCAGCGCGGCCTCTTCTCTAGGCTCTATGCGCCGGTCGGTGGCCGCGCAGCGAGAAGACGAGAATATCCCAAGCGGGCGTCCCTGATACGCTGGCATCACGAGGACGGTGAGGTTGGCAAAGATCATGCACAAGAAGGAGGAGAGAGGCGTATGCGTGTAAGACCGTTTTTCTGGCTGCTGCTGGCCGCGTCCTGTGTAGGAGTGCTGATCTTCGCCGCCATGTATCAGACCCACGCGCCCGCCATCATGCATGTGCATCTCAGCCAGCAATCACCTCGTGCGATTGATTTGACTACCCTGGAACTGCATCTGAACGACCCCGAAGGTGTGCCTATTGAGGACGCGCAGATTTCCTCGCTTGCCTGGATGACCAACATGCAGATGCAGACTCCCCCCAGCATCATCAGCGCGCCGGGCCAGGGGAACTACCTGGTCCAGCTCCACCTCTCCATGGCCGGTCCCTGGGCGATCAGCGTGACCGCCCGGGCCAATGGCTTCACGCCCTTGAAACAGACCGTGTATGTGTTGGTAACATAACAATGCGATCTCCATCCCTGCGAGGGGAGTCAACAACACCCAGCACGTTGACGCACACAGATCGGGGGAGTATAGTGAAGGAAATGTGTGAAGCGAGCAGGAGAAGAGGAGCATTTGAGCAGTGCAGGTTCCCAGGTTTGGACGATTGTGGGCGAGCAGGCTGCGCCACTGGCGACTTTCCCTTTTTGAGAAGGTGATTCTCGCCAATAGTGTGATTCTGGTTGGCGAGGCGCTGGCCGGCCTGTGGGTCACAAGTCATAACCTGGAAGCGCATCACTACTTCATTGATACCGGCTTTATCGTGCTGGCGACGGTGCTGGGCGTGCTGACGAACATCCTGTTATTGCGAGCCAGCTTTCACCCGCTGTTCAGCCTGCTGCGCACCATCCGTGAGATAAGCACGGGGAAAACAACCGCTCGCGCCCCCGTAGCAACGACCGATTCGGAAATCGGCGAACTGGCTTCGGCCTTCAATGCGATGCTTGACCGGCTGGAAACGGCGCGCCGGGAGCAGGCGATGCTGATTCTTCAGGCCCAGGAGGAGGAACGGCGGCGCATCGCGCTCGAACTCCACGACGAAAGCAGCCAGAACCTGACAGCCCTGCTGGTCCACACCGAGGTTCTCAGCCAGTCCTTGCCGGAGTCAGCCCTGACCCAGGAGGCTCGCGAACAACTACGCAACAGCCTCAATCAACTGGAACAGCTCACACAGCGCACGCTGGACGATATTCGTCTCCTGGCCCAGCAACTGCGGCCCAGCGTCCTCGATGATATGGGGCTAGCGGCGGCCTTTCGCTGGCTGGCGGAGGATTGTCGCCAGCGGCTGCATCTGGATGTACAGTTGCATCTGGACGGGGTTGAGGACACTGCCCAACACGCCGGAAAAACACACCTGCCGCCCCTCTACGAAACGACGCTCTTCCGTATTGCCCAGGAGTGCCTCACCAACGTGGCCCGGCATGCCCATGCCCGTCAGGTGTGGATCTCCCTCTCCCAGAAGCAGCCGGCAATTTTCTTACAGGTACGCGACGATGGCGATGGCTATCTTTCCTCACAGCATCAGCAGGGGCTGGGTATCTTCGGGATGCGCGAGCGAGCAGCCTTGCTGGGAGGCAGCATAGAGATTCAATCGCAGCCGGGTCAGGGTACCTGCGTACAGACGACTTTGCCCCTGCCAGCAGTAGTACCAGAAGGAGTCGCGCAATGACTGATCCCGCGAGCGAGCAGTCCAGGCAACCCGACACTGCCCCCATCCGCGTTTTGCTCGCCGATGATCACGATATTTTGCGGCAAGGACTCAAGCTCCTGCTCAGTTTACAGCCGGATATGCAGGTTGTCGGTGAGGCGCGTACGGGCCGGGAGGCGCTGGCACTTTCCCTCGAACTCGCACCGGACGTGGTTGTCATGGATATCACGATGCCCGACATGGATGGGCTGGAAGCGTGCCGTCAGATTCGTACTGAACAGCCAGCCACGCAGGTGTTGATGCTCACGATGCATGAAAACGAAGAGTATTTCCTGCAAGCGCTGCGTATGGGTGCTACAGGTTATCTGGTGAAAAAGGCCGCGCCATCTGAACTCCATATGGCCATTCGCGCCATCGCACGCGGCGGAGCCTTCCTCTATCCCGGTCTGGCAAAGACGCTTATCCGCGCCTACATCGCGCAGCGTCCCACAAGAGCTGCTCCGTATGATAGCATGACGAACGGCGAGGCGTCTCAACAGCAATTGTCCGGTAGCCGCCTCTCCGAGGACTTACAGGTGCTGACACCCCGCGAATTGGAGGTGCTGCGCTTCGTCGCGGAGGGTCGCACCAACCAGGAGATCGCGGACCTGCTGGTGCTGAGCATCAAAACGGTGCAGGCCCACCGCGCCAACGTGATGGAGAAACTTGGCCTGCACGACATCACGCAGTTAGTGCGCTTCGCCATTCGACACGGGCTGATTCCTAATGAGATGTGAGCGAAATATCAGGTGCCATAAAACTTGACAAGCGGGGCAAACGTTGGTATCATAGTCTGGCTATCGTATACCCACAAACGCCTGCCTTTACTATTAAAGAACAGGAGAGTTATTTGTGGCTTATCCTCGTGCTTTTGTGTACAGCGAGGAAACGAAACCCGCTCCGCATTCAGTAATTGGAAAGACTCTCAGGGCTTCCGGGTAGCGCCACGCTCTGCCGGGCGCTCATACATTGAACTGAGGTTGCCTCCGAGCAAGCTGAGAAGTGAGGGAACTGTCAGGATGGCCTCCACCAACGCCTCCTACGTATCCACCGGGAAAGCGAGAGTCTGTGCGCGAGAACGGGAAAGGAGAACGGTTTAAGAACATGTTTGCAGTAATTAAAAGTGGTGGACGACAATACAAGGTCTCCGTGGGAGAACGATTGGAAGTCAACCGGCTTGTGGTTGAAGCCGGAGAGCAGGTCTCGTTTGACGAGGTGCTGCTCATCTCCGATGCCAATGGCACGATGGTGGGCAATCCCCTGGTCGCGAACGCGGTTGTACTGGCAACGGCGGACGCGCAGGCTCGCGGTAAAAAGGTGATCGTTTTCAAGTACAAGTCCAAGAAACGCTATCGCCACCGTCGCGGCCATCGCCAGGAGATCACCCTCCTGACCATTGATGATATTGTTGCCGACGGCAAAAGTCTGGTGACAGGCGAGGCTCCGCGGTCGAAGGAAACACCCACCGACGAAATGGCCGAGCTGGAAACCATGCCGGCAGATGAGACTGAAGAGGCGACCGAAGCCGCTGAGACGCCCGAAACCGGAAGCGAAACGGAGACCGGGACAGAGACGCGCCGCCGCCGCACCGTGAGAAATGAGGAAGAGGCGTAATCATGGCACATAAAAAAGGTATGGGTAGCTCCCGCAACGGTCGGGATAGCAAACCCAAAATGCTCGGCGTGAAGCGCTACGATGGGCAGCTTGTATCGGCAGGCAGCATCATTGTGCGCCAGCGCGGCACCAAGATTTACCCCGGCGACCATGTCGGCGTCGGGCGCGACCACACGCTGTTCGCGCTGATCGATGGCTATGTCAAGTTTGGACATGCAACCCGCACGCGCCGCAAGGTCAGCGTTTACACGGAGTTCCCTGGTCGCCCATCCCTGATCGCGACCGAGATCGCCGAACCCGTCGCAGAGAACGCGTAAGTGACAACAAGTGTAAGCAATAGCAAAGCAGAAGGCCGGGGCATTTCGCTCCGGCCTTCTGCTTTGCTATTGCTCACACCTGTTGTCACTTACAGGTCATATTCACCTGGCGTGTGTTGCGGTCAAAGGCGAGAGTGCAGGTCTGGCTGTTGATGGTGGTAGTGCCGTTGCAACCCAACACCAGCGTTCCATTGATTGAGCAGTTGACTGGTTGCACAACCGTAGTGCCATTGATGCTTGCGTCAATCGTGACGCCGTTGTTGTCCATCTTCAACGTAATGGGGTCGGGCTGGTTCAGCCGCTTCATGCAATTGAGGCCATTAGCTTCATAGGTGAAGACGAAGCGCTGTGCCAGGAAGGTGAAGAGCGAATTGGCAGCAGCCGCGTCGGGCGAACCTTGAAGTTTGGTCAGATGGGCATCGAGCAGGATGCGCGATGGCGCGACTGCCAGCAGGTTCTGGCAATAGGTCTTCGTGCTCGATACGGCAGGACTTGTTGACATGGGCTGATCGACGCCCACACGATAGGCGTTGAGCTTATTCAAGTTGAGGTTGTTATTATTGACCACGACCATCGGGTCGAAGTTAGGTACCAGGGCGGTAGGCGCGGCCTGATGAGCAGCGGCTTGCAACTCATCCAGAGGCAGAGCGGTCGCCATCTGACCGGGATTAGCGAGGTCGGGAGCCATCCAGGGCTTGCAGCCCAGCGCGCCATCCAGCGCAATCGCCAGCAAGCGGTTGTCGCTGCCATTGGTCTGCGTCTGCGCATTTTGCAGATTCGCCACATTCGCAGCGTTCATCTGTGCTGTCTGTCCATTGCCTGTTATCAAGTATGAGGTGGTCACGTTGTCGCTCTGATCCTGGTCAACGACCGAGAAATCGCGCACGGTGGGACAGACCAGGCCATCTTTGGCCCTGCCAATGGCCGGAGGTACCAGTTTGCCCGCGGCAATCGCCTGATTCGCAGCCCGGAAGAAGGCTGGAGCATTACAGTAGGCGAACTGGCCGAAGATGGAATCACCGCTGCCATTGACACAGGTACCCTGGTGCAGGCTTCCATTGGTACCTTGCAGGGTCAGGTTGGTGCCGTTGAAGCCAAACCAGATGCCAACAACACCGCCTCGTGGCAGTTGCGGCACAACGGGTGTGGCAGCGGGCTTTGTCCCCTGATCGATCACCAGGGGATTGTAAACGGCTATGCTGCCGGTGGCCGGGTCGACGACTGCCGCCTGGACAAACGCGGCCTGGCCTGCGTTCGCCTCGTTACAGGCTCCATTCCCATTGGTGGCAACCAGTTGATAGGGTGTCGCCAGCCCCTGTGCCGACAGTGGGTTAGTCGGCACGATCAATGTACAGTTTACATCCGCTGCCGCCGCGTGCGAGCCGAGGTGCGGCAGAATAAAAACGGCACCCGCGATGAGCGCGAGCACAACCGGTACACTGATTCCGACCAGCATGAGCGGTGAAAAACGACGCTTTCTGCGTCCCCCAGTATGAAACGAACTACGAACTTGCTTACGCATGTCTGTTTCCTTACCCCTTTTTGCCTTTACAGTTCTGGTTTCTAGAACCTCGTTGCGACTGCGCGTTACACCCCATCAGGTTTTCCTACTCTTGCTCAGTATCTTGAGAGGAGCACCGGTCATCATGACTAACGCTTGCATGGAGGTGCTCCGTGCAAGCAGTCACGTTGCCGACTACGGGAAAAGCGCCTGACAACGCGCTTTTCAAATCTGTTAAGAGCAGCAGCCACAATTAACCGATGTGGTCTGATTTGAAGCTTTTTGATATATTTTGAATATTCATTTCTGGTTGCGATATTACCACAACTTTTTACAAGTTCTCAGTTGTCTGAGCATAACGATAGTAGGAAAGTACCAAAACGTGGTTGAGGAACCTTAACCGGATATCGAAAAGTTTCTCTGCTTGCAAAACATGCTTGTATGCGGATATACTGCCTGTCAGAGAGTGGCTTCACAGGAAAGGATGGTCTTATGCTTGCAATTCTCAGCGTGGCGGATCGCGAAGGTCTTCCAGAGCTTGCCCATGCCCTTGAGGCTCAAGGGGCGACGATGTTCTCGACCAGTGGCACCGCCAGCGCCTTACAGGAGGCAAACGTCCCCGTTCAGCCTATCAGCGCGCTGACACAATTTCCCGAAATCCTTAATGGGCGCGTCAAGACCCTGCACCCGGCTATTTATGGCGGCATCCTGGCGCAGCGGCACCTGCCTGAGCATATGAGTGAACTGGCCGAGCACAACATCCAGCCCATCGATATCGTCGTTGTCAACCTGTACCCGTTCGCGGAAACCATCGCTCAACCCGGCACGACGCTGAACGAGGCGTTGGAGCAGATCGATATCGGCGGTGTGACGCTCATCCGCGCAGCGGCCAAGAATTTCGAGCATGTGATCGTGCTGGTGCGCCCGCAAGATTACGGAGCGGTGATGCAGGAATGGACGGAACAGGGGGAAGTGAGCCTGGAAACGCGCCGCCGCCTTGCCACCATTGCCTTTCAGCATACCGCGCTGTATGATACGACCATCGCCGAGTACCTGCGCGGCTCCTCCGGCAAAGCTTTCCCCGACGAGCTGACCCTGCCGCTAGAGCTGATCCAGCCCTTGCGTTACGGCGAAAATCCTCATCAGAAAGCGGCCTTCTATCGCTGGGGCGGCGTACCGGTGGCGCAGGCAACGCCAACGGTCGCGGGAGCCGAGGTGCTGCACGGCAAGGAACTCTCGTACAACAACCTGCTTGACCTCTCCGCGGCTTTGGAGGCAGTCGCCAGCTTCACCGCGCCAACAATTGCCATCATCAAGCATACCAATCCCTGCGGGCTGGCTTGCGACGATGTGCTGGCCGAGGCATACAAGAAGGCGCACGCGGGCGATCCCATTTCGGCCTTCGGCGGCATTCTCGGCAGCAATCGCAAGATTGACGCGCCCACCGCACAGGAAATCTCGCAACTCTTCTACGAAGCCATTATTGCCCCCAACTACACTCAGGAGGCGTTGGACATCTTGCGCAAGAAAAAGAACCTGCGCCTGCTGGCCACGCATTGCCCCATCGAGCCAAAACCCGGAACGCAGGCGCTCGTCACAGAGCGGCTCGAAGTGCGCAGCGTGACCGGTGGCCTGCTCTTACAGACGCCAGATGCCGTAGGAGCAAAAGAGGCGGACTACGAAGTCGTGACCGAGCGCGAGCCAACATTGGAAGAGGTGACGGATTTGATGTTCGCCTGGAAGGTTGTGCGCCATGTCAAGTCCAACGCGATTGTGCTGGCGCACAAGCTAGCCGTGGTGGGCGTTGGCGCGGGCCAGATGAACCGCGTCGCCAGCGTGCAACTGGCGGTGGAGAAGGCGGGAAAGCGTGCGCGGGGTTCAGTGCTGGCCTCCGATGCTTACTTCCCCTTCCCCGATGGGGTCGAGGCAGCAGCGAAAGCAGGCGTAAAAGCTATTATCCAGCCCGGTGGCTCCATTCGTGACGATGAATCGATACGCATGGCGAACCGCTACGGCGTCGCCATGATCTTCACCGGCAAACGCCACTTCCGCCATTAATAGTGAGCAAATGAGAGCAGACACAAAAAAGCATTGCGCGACGCGCAATGCTTTTTTGTGTCTGCTCTGCTTTCCTCAGCTTATCTCGTCCGCGAAGAAATAGACCCATAATACCGTGATGGCCAGGCCACCGATGAGGGTGAAGAAGCCAACCGCGCCGCCCGGCCAGGTCGTTTTGGCAGTTTCGCTGAGCGTGGCAGGTGGATTGAACGGATAGAATACGATCAGAGCCATCCAGAGAAGGGTGAGATCGACTGTCAGGCCTAATTTGGTCGATGCGCCGCTCGAACGGTAGAAAATATTGTAGAATACGATGACAAGCAGGCCCACTATGACGACAGTGAATTTGAAGGGAGCGAGAATCCCGCCGCCAAAATCAATCACGAGCGTCGGGCTAATGAACAGGAAACAGCAGATCCAGAGAATGGTGAGGATGATGTTTCCAATGATTTTACCCAACTGCACATTCGTTGTCACGACACAAGGCTCCTTTCAGAGGAGTATACGAAATTCATATATACCTGCCAGGTCTGCCGTATAGAGAGAGGGCAGGTGCATACCTGTATTGTAGTCCTTGCGCCCAAAGAAATCAACCTCTGAAATACATATGTTGATTG
>DASTKE010000676.1:0-5102 GCA_035716105.1 Ktedonobacteraceae bacterium
CTTCTTCGACGAGGAGGAAAATGAGGAGGAGGAGGAGGACGAGGGATGGGGACGCGGGCGCAAGAAACCCAAACCCGGTCGCCAGACCAAACTACCGCCCAAGCCACCCGCAAAAAAACCACGCCGCGACCGCCGGTACTAGCAAATTGTAAACTTGTAGGGGCCGCTTGAGCGCGCCCATCGCCGATCAATCGGCCTGTAGAGCAGGCCGATAATGGATTTGAACGAAATGATCCGGCTACCCATCCGTAGGGGCGACCCTGGTGGTCGCCCCTACAGTTTCTCCCAGAGCCGCACTATTTTGTTCATACTCATAATCGGCGATGGGCGCGCTCAAGCGGCCCCTACGTTCACAGGGCGATTATGGGTAGATGCCGCGAATCTGCGTGGCCTCCGCGACACGTGAGATCGCCAGCATATTGGCGGCCAGGCGCATATCACAGTGATATTGATCGGCTCTGGCAGCGACCGCTGCAAATGAGCGGTTCATAATCATTTCCAGCTTCTGCGTGATCTCCTCAACACCCCAGAAGAAGCTCTGAATGTCCTGTACCCACTCGAAGTAGCTGACGGTGACACCACCGGCATTGGCAAGGATATCAGGAACCACCACGATGCCCTTCTCGAAGAGGATTTTATCGGCGGCTGGCGTCGTAGGCCCGTTAGCCGCTTCAGAGATGATGCGAGCCTGGATGCGGTCTGCGTTTGCCCTGGTGATCACACCCTCGGTCGCGGCTGGAACCAGTACATCGCAGGGAACCTCCAGCACATCCTGAACGCCGATCTTCTGGGCATGGGGATAGTCGATGACCGAGCCGCGTTCCTGCTTATGGCGCAGCACGAGGGCGGGATCAAGCCCATTCTCGTTATAGATGCCGCCGCGTGTATCACTGACGGCGACGACCTTGCAGCCCTCGTTGTGGAAGAGGCGAGCAGCAATCGCACCGGCATTGCCGAAGCCCTGGATGCTGACATGCGAACCGGGCAAAGACATACCAAGACGCTTCGCCGCCGAACGGGTGACAAACAACACTCCTGTCGCGGTCGCGTCATTGCGCCCTTCGCTGCCGCCGATGGAGAGCGGCTTGCCGGTCACAACGGCGGGAATGGAGTAACCCTCGTGCATGGAATAGGTATCCATGATCCAGGCCATAACCTGCGAGTTCGTGTTGACATCGGGCGCGGGGATATCGCTGTGCGGGCCAATAACGATTGAGATTTCGGTGGCATAGCGGCGGGTCAAGCGTTCCAGTTCAGCCGCGCTCATCTTCTTCGGATCGCAGACGACGCCGCCCTTCGCGCCGCCATAGGGAATACCCACCACCGCGCACTTCCAGGCCATCCACATTGCCAGCGCCTTGACCTCGTCCAGCGTCACGTCCGGACTGTAGCGGATGCCACCTTTGGCGGGTCCGCGGTTAACATTGTGCTGTACGCGGTAGCCGGTAAAGGTGTGGATACGCCCATCATCGAAGCGTACCGGGAAATGAACGATCAGTTCGCGCTTCGGTTGCCGCAGAATCTCGCGCATGTCCTCCGAGAGATTGAGGTGATCCGCGGCTAACTCGAACTGCTCAACCGCCATATGATACGGGTTGATCGTGGCAGACGTCACTTCTTCGTGCATATGTCTGCATCTCCTTCCATAGAAGTACAAAGCACCAACCTCGTAGTTGGTGCTTCTCTTGGCTAGAAGCCCCGGCTACGATGCCGGAGCCTGATCCAGTTTTGCTCGTAACAGCTTTTGCACCATATCGGCCTTTGCCTGGCCGCGAGTCTGTTTCATGACCTGGCCCACCAGCGCTTGCAGGGCATTCGTCTTGCCGCCCCGGTAGTCATTCACGATCTTGGAATTCTTCGCTATCACCTCCTCGACGATCCGCTCCAGTTCGCCCTGATCGCTGATCGGGGGCTTGATGCCCTTCCTCGTCACGATGGCCTCCGGCATCTCACCGGTGGCAAAAGCCTCTTCCAGCACTTCTTTCGCTTGCTTGCCGGTAACGCGCTCCTGATCGAGCAAATCCAGCAGGTTTGCCAGCGCCGCCGGAGAGAGAGGGCTTTCCTGTATCGCAATGCCTTTCGCCTTCAGCAGGCGCACAACCTCGCTGAGCAGCCAGTTACTGACCGCCCTGGCCCGCGCCTTGCGATCCTTGCTCGATGAGACCGCCATCACCTGCTCAAAGTAATCGCCCAGCGCCTTATCCTCTGTCAGGATATTCGCGTCTTGCCCGCTGATCCCGTACTCAGACACGTAGCGGACGCGGCGAGCGTCCGGCAGTTCAGGCAGTCGCGCCCGCAGTTCCTCCACGTGCTCGCGGCTGATAATCAGCGGCGGCAGATCGGGTTCAGGAAAGTAGCGATAGTCATGGGCCTGCTCCTTGCTGCGCTGCGGCACCGTGATCCCCTTCGTCTCGACCCAGCCCCGCGTCTCCTGATGGATCGTCTGCCCGGCCCGCAGCATGGCGGTTTGCCGCTGTGCCTCGTAGGCCAGCGCACGCTCAACAGCACGGAAGCTGTTCATATTCTTGATCTCGGTTTTGACGCCCAGCTCCTTCTGCCCGCGAGGACGCACCGAAATGTTGGCATCGCAGCGCAGGCTTCCCTCTTCCATACGTCCAGAGGATACGCCCAGATAGACGAGTATCTCGCGCAGCTTTTGCATATACAGGCGCGCCTCTAACGGGCTGCGCATATCCGGCTCGCTGACGATCTCCATCAAAGGCGTACCCGCCCGGTTGATATCTATCAGGCTGTAGCCCTGGTGGTGCAGCAGGCGTGCGGTGTCCTCTTCCAGGTGGACGCGAGTGATGCCGATGCGCCGCTCCTGCCCCTCGTAATCGACGGTCAGATACCCATCGTTGCTAAGTGGAACATCGTACTGCGAAATTTGATAACCCTTCATAAGATCAGGATAGGGATAGTTCTTGCGGTCAAACTTGGAGTATTCTGGAATAGAGCAGTGGAGGGCCAACGCCGTCATGATTGTATAGTCCACCGCCTGCTGGTTAATCACTGGCAGCACGCCCGGCATCCCCATGCAGATGGGGCAGACGTGGGTGTTGGGTGCCGCATTTGCGTAGTCGGTGCTACACGAGCAGAACATCTTGCTCTTCGTTAACAATTGTGCGTGTACTTCGAGGCCAATCACAACCTCATAATCGGTATCAGTGTGTGTATGTTGCGTATCATGCATATCTATAGCCATTCTTTCCTCACCCGCCTTCGTGCGAACATATACCTCAGTGTATCGCTCCATGGTTCTTCCGTAGTCTAGCCTTTTCTGTCATACAAGTCAAGAAGCCTGCAAGCATACATTTCCGGAAATGGATGGAAGAGAAACATATCCCCCAAAAGTACTATGCCAGAGATTGAGGAAGTCGACGACAGGAAAAAGAGCAAGCAACGTACCTCAACAGCATGTTATGAGATGCAAAGCGCAGTCGATTATGCCCGGAAATGGTGGCTTACGTAAAGATGAGATAGATCAGAGAAACCGCACGAGAGCTTGATTGACATTTCAGCAAAATAAGGTATACTACTGCTTAGCATAAAAAAGCGGCGTTGTTCATTCAAATAGCAGGCGACCCCAGGGGTCGTCTCTCCATTATCAATGCCGGAAATGGAACCAAGAGGGGGGAACAAAGAGCGTTCTTCCCTGACCTGAAAGTGCGCGAAAGAGCTGGCAGGAGAGCAAGAGGCTATGTCCCTAATTAACATGGCGAAAAGAGAAATCAACTGTAAAATTGTGTATTATGGTATTGGTTTGTGCGGTAAGACAACCAACCTGCACTACATCCACAAAGCCGTGAATCCGCAAGATGTAGGTGATATGGTTTCCATCGACACAGAGACTGAGCGTACACTGTATTTCGACCTGCTTCCCCTTGAGCTAGGCAAAGTGCATGGTTTCCAGATTCGCTTTCAACTCTATACCGTACCCGGACAGGTGCTTTACCAGCAGACGCGCATCTCCGTGCTCAAAGGAGCCGACTGTGTGATCTTCGTGGCAGATTCGCAGGCCAGCAAACTGCAAGAGAACATCGAAAGTTGGAACGAACTGCAAGAGCAATTGCGCCGGATGCACAAGGATCCACGCGATTTCCCGCTGGTCATGCAGTGGAACAAACGCGATTTGCAGGAAACGCTGCCCGTCTCAGTGCTGGAACAATACCTGAACCCCTACCGCGTGCCAAGCTTCGAGGCCGTCGCCGTCACAGGCCGGGGCGTCATCGATTGCCTGCGCGTCGGCATTAATTCCACCCTGCGTCGTCTCGAACGCATCTAGCCGACCAACTACCAACCGGCTTCCGTCTTCGTTGAGAAGCGGGGAAACAGCACCTTTGCACCTGCGAGTATACTGATACATGAAGATAGATGGCAGTGGAGCGGCACCAGTTCCGCGTTCACTGCTCAGCTACGAGGGATTGCATGGAAACGATACGTGTCATAATTGTTGATGAGCAACCGTTGTTCCGTCAGGGTATTCGCTCAACACTTGAGCAGATGGGTGACTGCACCATCCTCGGCGATAGCATTGATCCGACCGAGGTACTTGAACTGGCCCGCGTGAGCAACCCTGATGTCGCGCTGATTGACGCCGGACTGAACACGGCTGACCCATTAGAGATTGCGCGGCAGATGCGTCACCTTGCTCCGCGAGTAGCGATTATCATCCTCACCCCCTCTGAAGACGAAGAGCGTCTCTTCCAATCCATCAAGGTTGGAGCCGCCGCGTACTATACGCGCAATATCACCACGACAGACCTGGCGGAGGCGGTGCGCAAGGTCAGCAAAGGCGAATATCTCATCAACGATGACGTGCTCTCGAAGCCGCAGCTGGCCAGCCGCGTCCTGCGTTCGTTCCGCGAACTGGCCGTTGACGAAGAGGACACGGGCGCGAAAGACCTCTACTCACCGCTTTCCAGTCGTGAAGTCGAGATACTTGACTACATTGCTCGCGGCAACAGCAACAAGGAAATCGCCAAATCCCTGAAGATCAGCGACCAGACCGTCAAAAACCACATCACCTCTATCCTGAAAAAGCTCTCGGTGAACGACCGTACAGCCGCCGTCGTCCATGCCCTGCGCCACGGCTGGATCAA